>JBFEJM010000230.1:0-4518 GCA_041553175.1 Gammaproteobacteria bacterium
CGCCTGGCCGGCAGCGACCTGCCCGAGTGTATTATCCCGGTGCCTTTGCATCGGCAGCGGCAGCGCGAGCGCGGCTTCAATCAGGCGGTCGAAATCGCGCGACCACTGGCACGCCGTCTGGGCTGTCGGCTGGACCTGGCCAGCTGCACCCGCGTGCGCGCCACGCCGGCGCAGTCACAGCTGAGCCGCGCCCAGAGGCGACGCAATCTGCACCAGGCATTTGAGGTGACATCATTTCCCGCCAGCCATGTCGCCTTGCTGGATGACGTCATGACAACAGGCAGCACACTGGATGCGCTGGCGCAGCGTCTGCGCGAAGCCGGCGTGGGCAGGGTGGATGTATGGGTCTGTGCCCGCACGGCGGCGGACGGGTCGGCGCTTTAGCGGGACAGGGGTTCCGGGCGGTGGATGGCATAACCCTGAGCGTAATCGATACCGATTGCGTGCAACACTCGCAGGGCGGCCTCGGATTCCACGAATTCGGCCACAGTCTGGATATTCAACACACTCGCGACTTTCTGCATCGCCTCGACCATGGCGTGGTCGGCCGCATCATCGACGATGTTCTTTACCAGGGCGCCGTCGATTTTCAGGAAATCCACGGGCAGGTTTTTCAAATAGCCAAACGACGACATGCCGCTGCCGAAATCATCCAATGCAAAATGGCAGCCGAAACGGCGCAACCTGGCCATGACCTCGCAGGCGCGCTGCAGATTCGCGATGGCAACTGTCTCCGTAATCTCGAAACAGATCGCATCGCCCGGTACCTGTGTGCGCGTCAATACATCTTCAATAAAACCAAGAAAGCGCTCGTCATTCAGGCTGGCACCCGACAGATTGATGGCGCAACGCAGTATGTCGCCGTTCGCAAGCCCACGATGCAGTGACGAACAGACCTCGCTCAGCAGGACATGCTCGATGACCCAGCGATCAATCGCTGGCATCAAACCATAGCGTTCGGCCGCAGGGAAGAAGCAACCTGGCGCGACCACGCTGCCGTCGTCATCCACCAGTCGCAACAGGACTTCGATATTGCGCGCGCCCTTCGCCGCAACCGACAAGCCAAGAATCTCCTGATACCAGATCTGGAAGCGGTTCTCGTCCAGGGCCCGTCTCAGATCGGTCACCCACTGCATCTCACGCTGCTTGCCGGCGCAGGCCTCACCACCGAAATAAAGCTGCGCCCGATTGCGTCCATTGTCCTTCGCCACATAGCAGGCGGCATCCGCATTGCTCAGCGCCGTTTCAGGGGTTTCCGTACGCCGGGTGATGGCGCACAAGCCGAGGCTCGTGGTCAGCTCGAAGCGTCTGCCTTCCCAGACAAAGCTGTGACCGGCGATCGCGGCACGAATGGCTTCCGCTATTCGCTCGGCCTGATCGATCGGCGTGTTCTGCAGCAACACACCGAACTCATCGCCACCCAGTCTGGCGATCAGGTCGTCATTTTTTACCAGCGGCAGCAGACGCCCGCCCAGCTCCCGCAGCAGCTCATCCCCCGCCATATGCCCACAGGTGTCGTTAACGATCTTGAACTGATCCAGATCCAGATAGATCAGCGCATGCTCACCCTGACCGGAGCGGGCCAGCTCGACCAGATCGACCAGACGCCGGTGGAATTCGCGCCGATTCGCCAACCCGGTCAGATCGTCATGGCTGCTGAAATGCTGCAAGGCCCCGGTCAGCCGCTTGTGTTCACTGATATCACGGGCAATCCCGATAACCAGCTCGCCGGCCTCGAGCGCAACCCGGTTCATGCTGATCTCCACCCAGCGCGGCGAACCTTTGGGCGGATGCATGTAACCCTGGAAACGCGCCGCCTGTCCGTGCAGCACCTTGGTGAACTGGCGCAGGAATTCCGCCTCCAGCTCCTGCTGGCCAAAGAATTCAGTAATGGGGATGCGCGCGCAATGCGCGGTCAACTCGCGTTCTGTGAGGCCCAGCCAGTCGGTCATCAATGTGTTCGCGACATGGAACTTCATTTCGTCACAGATGACGAAAATGCCATCGTTGGCACTGTCGATATAGGCCCGCAGCAGCTCGCGCTCGAGGTCGGGCGCCAGTCCGGTTCCGGCGGGGGCCGGCTGGGATTTTGATGAATACTGCTTTATCACGGTTTAATCGATCTGTGGGCTAGGGAGATATAGCGGGCGACCAACAATATTCTTTAGTTTTTAGATTGTTAGGAAATGCGGGTTATCAAGCTGCGAGAAAGTGAAGAAAGATGCCGGCGAAAACGACCGCCCCGAACCAGTTATTGTTCAGAAAGGCCTGGAAACACCCGTCCCGGTCGCGCTGGCGGATCAGAAACTGCTGGTAGACCGCCAGGCCCAGGGCAACCAGCAGGGCAAGATGGAAATAGAGCCCCAGCTCCGCCATGCGTCCGACCAGGAGCAACCCACCCAGAACCAACACCTGCAGCGCACCGGTGACCAGACGGTCCGACTCGCCAAACAGAATGGCAGTGGATTTGATGCCGATTTTGCGGTCGTCATCGCGGTCGACCATCGCATAGAAGGTGTCGTAGGCCGTCGACCAGATCACGTTGACCGTGAACAGCAACCAGGCCAGCTTGGGCACCGCACCCAGTACAGCGGCAAAGGCCATCGGTATCGCCCAGCCGAACGCCGCCCCCAACACCACCTGCGGCAGATGCGTATAGCGCTTGGTGAAGGGGTACACCGCCGCCAGCGCCAGCGCACCCAGGGACAGGTAGATGGTCAGCCGGTTGAGGGTCAGCACCAGTCCGAAGGCAATCAGACACAGCACCGCAAACAGCAGCAGTGCCTCGCCCGGACGCACGCGACCGGCCGCAATCGGCCGCTCTTGTGTACGCTGCACATGGGCATCGAAATCGCGGTCGGCGTAATCATTGATGACACAGCCGGCCGAGCGCATGAGCACGACGCCCAGCACAAATACGGCCAGCACGTGCAGATCGGGGACACCTTTGGCGGCAATCCACAGCGCCCACAGGGTCGGCCACAGCAACAGGAAAATCCCGATCGGCTTGTGCAGCCGGGTCAGCAGGTAGTACTGGTAGATACGTTCCTTGAAGTTCATATATCCATCACGTAGGGCGCAATAGGCCGCAGGCCGTATTGCGCCGAATGTGCGGGGCGCAGTCGGTATAAACATTCGGCGCAATACGCTGCGCTATTGCGCCCTACAATCATGTGTTGCGCGCGACGCCACATCTCTTCGCGCAGGGTATCCCATCTGCGCATAAGAATGAACGCCACTCACCTGCGGCCCTGACCTCGCGGAGCCGCGCAGTCACCTATACCCGGCAGGAAGATTTCGCTGACCAGCAACGGCTTGCCGCCCAACCAGAACACCGATCGACGCCCCCAGATTTCGGCCGGCGGCTGGCGCAGCCCCGCCACGGCATCGGTAAACAGGACATCCCCGGGTACGATACGGCTCACTTCCACCACACCGCGCCGCATCTGCGGGTCGGCAAACAACAGTGCACCCAGCGGACGGCTGCCCAGATGCGCCAGCTGCCGCTGCGGTCCACGCAGGGTGGTTACGGGAATAATGGTCCGTGCAAAGACCCAGGGCTGTTCGTCACACAGCAGATGCACTTCGCGAATCAATGCACGCCGCGCCGAGCGCAGTCCCAACACGCGGCATTCATCCAGTCGCGGGCGCCCCCAGCCTTGACGCTCCACCCGCACCCGGAATGTGCCCGCGCAGGCCTGCTGCACCCGCTGGGTCAGTGATGCCGGATCGAACAACCAGCAGCGCAGCGTTGCCTTCGGGCAGTTCTGCGGCAACTGCTGCTTGGTGACCCAGCGGGTTCGCGGCGCTTGGAAACGAAGAATCGTCAATTGAATGTCATCCAGGAAATCGGCGCGGCATTATCGCATAAAGCGGTCGCCCCGCCTTGAGACGCCGTCATCACACCTCGCCGTAACGACTGGCGTCTCCCAACCAGCGCCGGATCAGCGGCAGGGTACTGTCCGGAAAGTCGTTCAACACGCGCTCGGCCGCGGCTTCCACAGAGGGCAGCAGATCCTGATCGCGCAGAAGATCGGCGATACGCAGCGACAACAACCCGGTCTGACGCGTGCCCAGCACCTCACCCGGCCCGCGCAGCTCCAGATCGCGGCGCGCAATCTCGAAACCGTCGGTGGTGTCACGCAATACGCCAAGCCGGGCCCGCGCCGTTTCAGACAGCGGCCCATGATACATGAGCACACAACTGCTCTGTGCCGCGCCGCGTCCGACCCGCCCGCGCAGCTGATGCAATTGCGCCAACCCCAGTCGCTCGGCGTTCTCGATAATCATCAGCGAGGCGTTCGGCACATCGACCCCGACTTCGATCACGGTGGTCGCTACCAGCAGATCAAGGTCGCCCGCCTTGAAGGCTTTCATTACCGCCTCTTTATCACGCGGTTTCATACGGCCGTGCACCAGTCCAACCCGCAATTCCGGCAGCGCCTCGGCCAGCTGCTCCGCACTGTCAGCGGCGGCCTGGCACTGCAGCGCCTCCGACTCCTCTATCAGCGTACAGAC
>JBFEJM010000231.1:0-4518 GCA_041553175.1 Gammaproteobacteria bacterium
CGGTAACGGTGACACCGCTGGTCGCATGGGTACCGCCGACCGTCAGCAGATAGAACAGATGATTGATAATGCCGCTGTTGATATGCACGCCCGCGTTATCCCAGCCGCCTGTATAGCGGTCGTTCCAATGGCTGGGCTGATGCCCGGCCAGCACACTGGCTTGCGCCGCGGCTTCACTTGAGTTGTCCCAGTTTCCGCCATTGGTCGGATCGATCATGTTGCGGGCTGCAGGTGCGGTACCGGACAGCCAGGTATCTTCGAACACCAGCCAGTCGCCCGTGATGAAGGCGGCGAAGATGTCGGAAAAGGCCTCGTTCAGCGCGCCCGATTCGGCCCAGTAGGTGAGGCCGCAGGTGTACTGCGTATAGGCATGGGTGAACTCATGCGCAACCCAGTCATCGCTGGTCAGATAATCCCAGGCCACGCCGTCGCCGTCACCGAGATTGACCTGCGTACCGTCCCAGTATCCGTTGTTGTAATTGTTGCCGACATGCACAACGGTGATGGGAGTGGCGCCGGCGCCGTCGAAGCTGTTGCGCCCGTGTACGGTCTGGTAATAGTCGATGACTGCCGCGGTATAGCGGTGCGCATCCACTTCCGCACCCTGGTTCTGATCGCGCGGCGTGGCGGTCAGGTCGCTCCAGTTGTTGTCGGTGTCTTCCGCCGGAGAGGCGCCGTCCTGATCGTTGGTCACGATTTCCGGACCACCAATGGCGGTACGGGTGGTGTCACGCAACTGATTGGTAAGATCGTTGAACCAGGCCGCCACCGGTCCACCGCCCGAATAGACGCCTGTACCGGTCCCGGTCACCGGGCCGGCGGTCTGGATATTGTCGTACCAGAACAGGATCTTTCCATTAATGGCATCGATGAAAGCAATCCACTGGGCGGGAACGCCACGCTCGCCGGGCCGAGTGTCATTGAGTTGAATACGCCAAGCCAGGCGCGGCTTCTCGTCGTGTCGAAAGACGAGCAGTTCGGGTTCGCGCGCAGGTTCGGTCTTGCACTTCAGCTTGGCCTGGGCGATGCGCACAGCCTTGTCTTCAGTGACGCGTGCGCGCTTGGGCAGTTTCTTAAGATCGGGGAACAGCCGGTTGCTGACAGTGTCCAGCTGGCCATTACGGTTGAGGTGAAAGCGGATGCTGCCACCCATGACGGGGTACTTGCCGTGATACTGCTGCAGAGTGACACTGGTGCCGCCGTTGCGATCGGGCGTTTCCTCCAGCACGCGGGTGTGTTTGATGTCGACATTGCCGAACAGTTCGGCATGCTTTTTCACAAAGCCGAGGCCGACAGTCTTGGGACTGCGTCGTGTCTTGCCGGCGTGATTGCTGAGTTGTCCGCGTAGATGGCGGACAACATCCAACTGCGGGTCATAGCGAAAGCGAATGGTCGGATCGGTTTTCTGGAGTTGTGAAAGATCGATCATGATGGATGTCCCTCCGTGACAGAAAAACAACGATCAGTCGCGACACCGGGTGCCGCAAACCTGACCGCACAGCGCCATCCGGCGCAGATGCTGGTGGATAGAACCGCTTCGGCTGGGTGAAAGGCGCCGCCTGTGGGAATGGTGGCAGATCTTATAGGGCGGTCGGACTCGGTTTTCGATCCGAATGCGGTATATCCAAGTTAGTTTAGAACGACCGACTGTCAAGTCGGTCGTTCTGCGTGCGGCGGGGGTTTCCATGCAGCCTTGGTGTACGTCATCGATGTAGTCCATGACGGGACGGGATTTCGTATCGCCAACGGGGATTTCAGTTCACATGCCCAGGGTTCGCTTGCAGAAGCTCGATTGCCATATTGAATATACGCTTGAACGTATATATGGAATGGCGTATATATACGGCCATGGACCTGGAACCCGATACTTTCTTCAAAGCCCTGGCCGATCCCACCCGATTGCGCTGCCTGATGCTGTTGTCCGGCGAACGCGAACTCTGCGTCTGCGAGCTGACCCACGCACTCGATCTGATCCAACCGAAAATATCCCGTCATCTCGCCCAATTGCGTGATGCCGGCATTGTGCTCGATCAACGCAAGGGACAGTGGGTGTATTACCGCCTGCACCCCGATCTACCCGCCTGGGCCAAGGCGGTGCTGCGCGATACCGCGCGTGGCATAGCCGACCAGGATCTGTTCGAGGCCGACCGCAGCACACTGGCCGCCATGTCCAACCGACCGGGTGTGTCCTGCTGCACCTGATAATCCTGTAATGCCACCGAGGAGACTGACTATGGCCCGCATGCATATCCATATCGCTGTCGAAGACATCGCAAAAAATATCGCGTTCTATTCCGCGCTTTTCGGTGCACAACCAAGCGTGAACAAGGACGACTATGCCAAATGGCAGCTCGAAAATCCCAAAGTCAATTTCGCCATTTCCACTCACGGACGCAAGCCCGGGCTGGATCATGTCGGCATTCAGAGCGATTCGCCGGAAGAGCAGACGGCAATTGAACAGCGTCTCAAAGCGGCCGAAATCACCGGTGCGGAACAGAAAGATACAACCTGTTGTTATGCGCGCTCCGATAAATACTGGACCGTCGATCCGCAGGGCATTCCGTGGGAGACCTTTCACACCCTCGCGTCGGCGCCGACCTTCACCGGTAACGAGCAACGCGAAGAATCCGGCAGCGGCTGCTGCGTTCCCGGCCTGTCCTCCTGCTGCTGAGTGAGGCAAAAAAAATGAACGTACTGTTTCTTTGTACCGGCAACTCCTGCCGCTCGCAGATGGCCGAGGGCTGGGCCCGCACCCTTGCCGGTAATGGAATGGTGGTGCAGTCCGCCGGCATCGAGGCGCACGGCAAGAACCCGCGCGCGATCGCGGTAATGAAGGAGGCGGGCGTTGATATCTCCGCACAGGAATCCACCAAACTCACCGACGCCATGTTGAACGCGGCCGATTACCTGGTCACCGTATGCGGACATGCCGACGAGCATTGCCCGGCACTGCCGCCCGGCATACGCAAGGAACACTGGCCCTTGAACGATCCAGCCAAGGCGACAGGCACGGAAGCGGAAATAATGGACGTATTCCGCGCCAGCCGCGATGACATTCACCGGCGTGTGGCCGACCTGTTGGACAGGTTGCACTCGCAGCGAGCGCAGGCAACATGACTGCGCAGTGCGAAGTAACCGCCAAACGTGCGAGCGGTGCGGGACTGGGGTTCTTTGAACGCTTTCTGAGCCTGTGGGTGTTTCTGTGCATCGTCGCCGGTATCGCCCTCGGACACTGGTTTCCGGCGCCATTCCAGTCCATCGGCAGAATGGAAGTCGCGCAGGTCAATCTGCCGGTGGCGGTGCTGATCTGGCTGATGATCATTCCCATGCTGCTGAAGATCGACTTCGGCGCGCTGCACCATGTGCGCGAACACTGGAAGGGCGTTGGTGTCACCCTGTTCGTGAACTGGGCGGTGAAGCCGTTTTCGATGGCGCTGCTGGGCTGGATTTTCATTCGCGGTCTGTTCGCGGACTGGTTGCCGGCGGATCAGATCGACAGCTACATCGCCGGGCTCATTCTGCTGGCGGCCGCGCCCTGTACCGCGATGGTGTTTGTCTGGAGTCATCTGACCGACGGTGAACCGCATTTCACCCTGACCCAGGTCGCGCTCAACGACGTCATTATGATTTTCGCGTTCGCACCGATCGTCGCCCTGTTGCTGGGGCTGTCGGCGATTATCGTGCCCTGGGATACACTGTTCCTGTCGGTGCTGTTGTATATCGTCATCCCGGTCGTGCTGGCGCAGGTCTGGCGGCGCCTTCTACTGGCAAAGCCGCAAGGCATCGAGCTTCTTGCCCGGACCATCAAGGCACTGCACCCCATTTCACTGGGCGCGCTGCTGGCTACATTGGTTTTGCTGTTCGGATTCCAGGGCGAGCAGATCCTGGCGCAGCCAATGATTATTCTATTACTGGCGGTTCCGATACTGATTCAAGTCTATTTCAAGTCCGGCCTGGCCTACCTGCTCAATCGCAAATTCGGTGTCGCCCACAGTGTGGCCGCGCCGTCCGCACTGATCGGTGCGAGCAACTTCTTTGAACTCGCCGTTGCCGCCGCCATCAGTCTGTTCGGCTTTGAATCCGGCGCCGCGCTCGCCACCGTGGTCGGTGTGCTGGTGGAAGTGCCGGTGATGCTGTCTGTGGTGCGCATCGCCAATGCGACGCGTGGATGGTATCAGCAGGGCTCCACGCCCGCGCGACCTTAACCTGGCTGGCGATTGGCCGGCAGGCCGAATAACCGATACAGGACAAGGGTGAGCGCACCCGTACCCAGCCACAGCAGCACGAACAGCAGCAGCGCGCCGAGCAGCGGCACCAGCCCGAGCAGCAGAACGGCGATCAACGCAAGTGCAAACGACAACAGCGGCCGGATTCTGAAGCCGGTACTCTGTTTCCGCCAACCCAGGCCGAGATCGCCGACATGAAAGACCGCTGTGAGGAATCCGGTCAGCAGTAGCAGCGCATAGAGAGCAACGGTCACGATGGCCGTCAGGCCGCCGATCAGCGTCATGAACAGCA
>JBFEJM010000232.1:0-4507 GCA_041553175.1 Gammaproteobacteria bacterium
GACGATACGATCTTGCCGAAGGCCGCGCCGATAATGATACCCACGGCCATGTCGACCACGTTGCCCTTCATGGCAAACTGTTTGAACTCACTCATCATCCCCATTGTCTTTTCTCCTGTAACGGTTAAATCGAAATTCACGGACGCGCTCGCCGGAGCAGTCCGTCTCTGAAAACGGTGCTCATGCTACACGTTTTCATCTGTAGTTTTAGCAGGGGAATTGAAAACAATCGTGTCAGGTCTGTGCCACGATTTAGAACTTCAGCGCAACGGGCAGTGACTGAAACGGCGGCTTATTCACTGCTCTCAAGCATCTTCTTCAGCGCCGGCAATTCAGTCACGGGTGGCGCGCATTGCATCCCGCTGCAGACATAGGCGATGCATTCTGTATGCGCGACACGCTCGGCCAGCAGTCCGGGTAATGCTTTGGCGTCGGCCGGTATGGCCATTGTGTATCGGCGTGGCGTATAGGATGTGGCGCAGGCTTTCCGCCAGGTTCCGAGATCGGTGTCGGGCCCGCGTACAATAATGGTCTGGCCCGGGAACAGATATTCCTCTACGCCCAACAACAGGCTGGTGCAGGCGTAGGCATTCTGCTCGATGACCGCCCAGAGCGATTTCAGGGTGCGATCGCTCGCGTACAGGTAGCGCGTCTCGCCCAGTAGATGACCGAGGTGGCGCAGCACGTAAGCGGCGATGCCGTTGCCGGATGGCATGGCGTCGTCAGACACGGGTTTGGGGCGCTGTATGAGCGTCTCGTGGTCATCGGCAGTGAAGAAGAATCCGCCCTCCGGGTCCTGAAAATGTTCCAATACCACTTCGGCGAGTTCCAGCGCGAAGTCCAGGTCGCCATCGCGCCAGCGCACCTGCAGCAATTCCAGAATGCCATCGATCAGGAATACGTAATCATCAAGATAGGCATTGAGATGGGCCTTGCCGTCCTTGTAGGTCGCCAGCAGGCGACCGTCGCGCCAGAGCGTGGCGCGAATGAAGTCCAGTGCCCGCTCCGCGGATTCTGCGTACTCCGGCGCATCCAGATGGCGCGCCGCGATCGCCATGCCGCGGATCATGAGACCGTTCCAGGAGGTCAGGATCTTTTCGTCGCGACCGGGCCAGATGCGTTGATTGCGCTCGGCAAGCAGTTCGGCCCGCGCTGCATCGAGTTTCGCGGCGGCATCGGCCTCGCTCTGATTGAAGCGTTGGGCCAGGTCGCCGAGCGCTGTGAACACATGCAGGTGATACCGGCCTTCGAAGTTCGGTTCGCGATCCAGTCCGAACCGGGCCGCGAACAGGTCATAGTCCTGGCCCAGCAGTTCGCGCACCTGATTCGGATTCCAGACATAGAATTTACCTTCCTCGCCCTCCGAGTCCGCATCCAGTGTGGAGTAGTAGCCGCCCTCGGGCGACTGCATGTCGCGCATGACCCAGGCCGCGGTTTCATGCGCGATGCGGGCGAACAGCGGGTTGCCGGTGGCGGCATGGGCCTGGGCATAAAGCGCCAGCAGCGGCCCGTTGTCGTAGAGCATTTTTTCGAAATGCGGGATCATCCAGTAGTCGTCGACCGAATACCGGCAGAAACCGCCGCCGAGCTGATCGTAGACGCCGCCCAGCGCCATGCGTTCAAGCGTGAAGGCCGCCATATGCAGCGCCTGTTCGTCGACCGCATCAGCGGCACGGGAACCCGACCAATGCCGCAGCAGTCGCTCCAGACTGCTCGGATGAGGGAACTTCGGTGCCCGGCCAAAGCCGCCGTGGGTGGCATCGAACTGCTTTTCCAGCGAATCGCGGGCGATATCCAGTGGCAGGGCGACGGGCTCGCCGGCGGCGTGCCGTGGCGCGGAAATGCTGCCCAGCGCATCCAGCAGCACCGCGTTCTGCTCGGCGATGTCCTGCTTGCGTTCGCGATAGAATGCCGCTACCCGCTGCATCAGATCGACGAAGCCGGGCAGACCGTGGCGCGGTTCCTTGGGAAAATAGGTGCCGCCGAAGAAAGGTGTCTGGCCGTTGGGGGTCAGAAACATGGTCAGCGGCCAGCCGCCGTTGCGCTGGGTCAGCAGGGAGTGGGCGGTCTGGTAGATCTTGTCGATATCCGGGCGTTCTTCCCGGTCCACCTTGATGTTGATGAACAGTTCGTTCATCACGGCGGCGACATCCGGGTCCTCGAAGCATTCGTGGGCCATGACGTGGCACCAGTGGCAGGCGGAATAACCGACAGACAGCAGGATGGGATTGTCTTCGCGGCTGGCCCGGGCCAGGGCGGTGGGGCCCCAGGGGTACCAGTCGACCGGGTTATTTGCGTGCTGGAGCAGGTAGGGGCTGGTTTCCTGAGCCAAATGATTGCTATATTCGCCGCCCTTGTGCATGGTACGTGTCCGTTGAATGTCCGTCTGGGGCGGTCGACTATAACGGCTTCACGGCGCGCTGTCTCGCAGACTCATTCCTGCTTTTTTGTCGGTGGATTCCAATGGATTTAACCGTCATCGTCCCGGTCAAGAACGAACAGGACAATATCCTTCCGCTGTTGCAGGAGATTCATGCCGCGCTGGAAGGCCGTTATGAGTACGAGGTCATTTATATCGATGACGGCAGTACGGATAACTCGCCAGCGGTGCTTGAATCGGCGCACGCGACTTATCCGCGCCTGCGCGTACTGCGGCATCAGGCCAGCTGTGGGCAAAGCACGGCGGTGCGTTCGGGCATCAAGGCGGCGCGCGCACCCTGGATCGCCACCCTGGACGGCGATGGGCAGAATGATCCGGCCGATATCCCGAGCATGATGGCGGTGGTGCAGGCGCAGGACTGCCCGGCGGAACTCTGGCTGGTGGCGGGCTGGCGCAAGACCCGGCGCGATACCTGGCTGAAACGTATCTCCTCCAAAATCGCCAACGCGGTACGCCGTACCATGCTGCGCGATGATACGCCCGACACCGGCTGTGGTCTGAAACTGTTTCGACGGGACGTGTTTCTGGAGCTGCCCTATTTCGACCACATGCACCGCTTTCTGCCGGCGCTGGTGCTGCGGGCCGGCGGAAAGGTGCGCTCGGTCGAAGTCCATCATCGCCACCGCGAACGTGGCGTGAGTAAATACGGGCTGCACAATCGGCTGTGGGTCGGCATCGTCGATCTGTTTGGGGTGGCCTGGTTGCAGCGCCGCGCCAAACGGCCGGTGGTGACGGAAAAGTGAGCCGATCGATTTGAACCAGACCCATCCTCTTTTCCGCCAGACGTAGTTGTCATGTCCGCGCCTAAACCCCGCATTTTTCTCAAGGGCCTGGTGTTGATCGCCATTTTTGTGGGGGTCGCCTATCTGTTCGAGATAAGCCATCTCCGCACGATGTTGGACAAGGCTTGGATCGATGCCGAAATTCGCGGCAAGGGCATCAGCGGCGAACTTCTATTTGTCGGCGTCGGAGTGGTGGCGACCGCGATCGGTGTGCCGCGTCAGGCGGTCAGCTTTCTGGCCGGCTATGCCTTCGGTTTTCAGGTCGGGACCGCGTTGGGGGTGCTGGCTACGTTGGGCGGCTGTATCGTCACCTTCTTTTTCGCCCGCTGGTTCGGACGCGACTTGGTCGCGGCGCGCTTCTCCAGGCGGATTCGTCGCCTCGACAGTTTTATTCACGACAATACCTTCAGTATGACGCTGCTGATCCGGTTGCTGCCTGCCGGCAGCAATCTGATCACGAGTCTGGGTGCGGGCGTGACCGGTGTGCGGGCGCTGCCTTTCTTGCTGGGGTCCGCGCTGGGCTATATACCGCAGACCCTGGTGTTTGCGCTGATCGGCAGCGGTATCGGCGTGGATCCTACTGTCCGCATCGGCATGGGCGTTGCGCTGTTTCTGATTTCTGGTGTCCTCGGTGTGTACCTGTTCCGCAAATTCCGGCATGGACGTCACCTCGACGATAAACTGGAGCGGGCCATGGGCGTCGAGGACTGAGTCGGTAGACCGGCCGCGATCGGACGCGGCATTTCAGAAGCGGCAAAAGCGCCTTTGCGGCGCGACATAATGTATCGGTTCGGTCACAATACCCACCCATGAAGAGCGCGAATCCCCACGCCAGCACGCTGTGGCTACTGCTCGCCGCATGGCTGGTGGTGACGTTAACGGCGCTGTTTACCCGCCCATTTATGCCGGTCGACGAGACCCGCTACGTGAGCGTTGCCTGGGAGATGTGGGTACGCGGCGATTTTCTTGTCCCGTATCTCAATGGCGAACCCTATAGCCATAAACCGCCGCTGTTGTTCTGGTTGATGCAGCTGGGCTGGTGGCTGTTCGGAGTCAACGATCTCTGGCCGCGTCTGGTGGCGCCGTTACTGGCGCTGGCCAATCTGGGGCTGACAATCATTCTGGCGCGACAGCTGTGGCCGGAGCGGCTGATGGTCGCGCTGCTGGCGCCCTGGCTGCTGTTCGGAAGTATTCTGTGGATCGCCTTCTTCACCCTGATCCAATTCGATCTGTTGCTGGTGTTCTGCACCTTGCTCGGCATGCTAGGGATGTTGCGGGCGGCGGC
>JBFEJM010000233.1:0-4495 GCA_041553175.1 Gammaproteobacteria bacterium
CATCGAGCTGCTGCCCGGATCGTCGCGCGGCATCCGTCTGCTGGAGGAACTCGGTCTGCCGGTGGTCGGCCGGGTCGCCGCCGGTTCGCCGATTCTGGCCGAGGAACACATCGAGGCCCGTTACGAAGTCGATTCGGGAGTGTTTCATCCGCGCGCCGATTACCTGTTGCGCGTGCGCGGCATGAGCATGCGCGATGCCGGCATTCTCGACGGTGACCTGCTGGCCGTGCATCGCACGCCCGAGGCGCGCAACGGGCAGGTGGTGGTGGCGCGCCTGGATGATGAAGTCACCGTGAAGCGCTGGCAACGGCGCGGCAGTCAGGTACAGCTGCTGCCCGAGAACCCGGACTTCGAACCCATCAACGTGGATTTGCGCAGCCAGTCCCTGGTTATCGAAGGGCTGGGTGTCGGTATCCTCAGAACCGGACAATCCTTATGAATCTTGATCATCTTCTGCAGCATGCCGACATCTGGCGCGGCGACGAACTGTCTACCCGCAGCACCGGTGTCGCGACGGGTTTTGCCGAGCTGGATGCCGTGCTTCCCGGCGCTGGCTGGCCGCAAGGCGCCCTGACCGAACTGATGGTGCCGCGTGAAGGCATTGGTGCACTGCAGCTGCTGCTGCCGGCGCTGGCGCGGCTGAGTCAGCAGAAACGCTGGATCGCCTGGGTGGCGCCGCCCTATATTCCGTATGCACCGGCGCTGGCGGCGGCGGGTGTCGATCTGTCGCACATGCTGCTCATTCACCCCAAGGCCGACAGTGATGGTTTCTGGGCCATCGAACAGAGTTTACGCTCCGGCACCTGTGGCGCTGTGCTGGCCTGGCCCATGATCGGCGATGGCAAGGCCCTGCGCCGGTTGCAGCTGGCCGCCGAGGCCGGTCAGTCGTTGGGTTTCCTGTTCCGGCCGGAACATGCCGCGCAACAGCCTTCGCCGGCGGCCGTGCGCCTGCAGGTCATGCGCAGTCGTGAAGGTATCAATGTGCAGGTACTGAAACGGCGCGGCGGCTGGGCGGCGGGACCCGTGTATTTTTCCATGGATCAGTTGCTGCAGGGGTCGCCCGAAAATAATCTGTCCTGATGTGCTCAGCGTGTGCTGCATACACAGGCTCTTTCCGCTTCATATAGCCAGGTCGTCAGTTCATGCGCCGGCATCGGTTTCGCGATGCCAAAACCCTGCCCGTATTCGCAGCCATTCTGTTTGAGTGCTGCCTGTATGGCCTCCGATTCCACACCTTCCGCCACCACATCCAGACCCAGGCTATGCGCCAATTCGATGATAGATGTGACGATCCTGCGATCCTTCGGGTTCTCATGCATATTGAGTACGAAGCACTTGTCGATTTTCAGTTCATGTACCGGTAGATCTTTCAGGTACGCGAACGATGAATGGCCGGTGCCGAAGTCGTCCAGCGAAATCCGATAGCCCTCATCGGATAACTTCCTTAGCAGATCCAGAGCTTGCGCGGTGTCAGTCATGACCGCGCTTTCGGTAATCTCCAGCGTCAGTGCCTCAGTGATGCCGGGGTGTTGCAGCGACAGCTGGTTCAGCAAAGTGATCAGTGTTTTTTCCTGCAGAAGTTTGGTCGACACATTGACCGCAATACGAACATCTATGCCCTGTTCGCGCCATAGAATATGCTGTTTCAGTGCTGTTCGGATGCACCAGTCTGTAAGAGGTTTTATAAGCCCGGAGTTTTCCGCGGCATCAATGAACTCCGTCGGAGAGATGAAGCCGAGCTCCGCGTGCTTCCAGCGCAGCAGCGCCTCCGCCGATGTGATCTTTCCGCTGCGGAGATCCAGCTTGGGTTGGAAATAGAGCATAAGCTGGTTTTGTTCGATGGCGCTGCGAAGCTGGCTTGTCAGGGTCAGTCGGCGAATACTGCGTTGATCATTGTCCTGGGCAAACACCGCCACACCATTCGCACCCGAACGGGCAGTCCGCAAGGCAGTGCCCGCGTTCTTCAGAAGATCCGTTGCGCTGGTTCCATGCTGTGGAAAGCCGGCTATCCCTATACAGGCGCCGATTTCAATCTGAATTCCACCGAGTTGAATCGGGGATTCGAAAATACGCTTAATGGTGTCGGCCAACGCCAGGTTGTGATCCATTGTATTGAGTGACCATATCGCAAATTCCTCGCCATCGAGTCTGGCAATCATGCGTGCGTGCTTGCGTGTGGCGTCTGTGAGACGGTCGGCGACCATCTTGAGCAAAGAGTCCCCTGCGACATGGCCCAGTGTCAGGTTGATATCTTTCATTGAGTCGAGGCCAATGATCAGCAGTGTTGCTGGTTGCTCATCACTTGATGTGGATAAATCTTCATCGATCGCCGAAGTAATAGAGCATTTATTGTAAAGACCGGTCAGAATGTCGTGAGTGACTTGGTAATCGAGCAAGTCCTGTTGTTCTTTCTGTTTGCTTATGTCTCTGATAAAGACCGTTGTCGTCACCAGGTCGGAATCCACTGCATGATCCATGGCGACGTCTGCCGCAAAACGGCTGCCATCGTGCCTTTTGGCGATCACTTCGCTGCGCCGCCGTTTCGAGGCTGCACTCAATGGACCTGATTCCGTTGAGCGCGATATTTTGATGTCGGGCAGCAACATCTGCAGGGAAGTGCCTTTGATCGTCTCCGGGGTATATCCGAACATGGATAGGACGGCGGGATTGATAGACGTGATGACTCCATCCATATCGACATGAATGATGCCTTCCTGGCTGTTGTTATGGATCGTCGATAGTAATTTCTGATTACGGCGAAGAAGTATGTTCTGAGTGAGTGTCTGAAGCGACTGACTGTCAATGTGGGCGAGTAGACCGATCAGATAAGACATGATGGTGAACGTCATCAGCGCAGCGGAGTCGAACAGAATGCCGACCCATAAATGCGCAATCGTCGACGCACAGAATATCAGAAGAATACTGCCTGCAGTTGACCAGGTGCGTGGCTGTGCGCCGGTATGTCGACGCGAATGGAAAATCAGCGTAATCCCGATCAGTGCGGTAAGCGCAACATTGCCGATGAGTGAGACGCGCCTGAGCGGGTCGCGCAGTGACTCGTAGGCCAGTGCCTGCACGATAGGGCCGGGCAGGGTGCGATGGAGCGGCACAGAGATCTGATCGCGCAGCTCAATCGCTGTTGCGCCTATGATGATTTTGCGATCGACAATCGAGGCAGGATCAAAGTGGCCGTTCAGAATATCGACGTATGATATATGTCGAAACGAATCGGGTTCTATGGCCAGGTTGAGGTAGATCAGTTCCGGCAGATTTCCAGGCCGCTCCTGCAGCAAGTAGGAGAGCGCATCGGTATTCGGCGGATGATCTTCGCTGCGCAATGAAACGCTGCGAACCAGACCGTCCGACGACGGATAGAGATTGATTGAACCAAGTCGGGCGTGACGGCGCAGTTCGGGTATTGGGTAGTTTGCGGTGACATGATGCTGCTCGGCGTCTGTGTATTGCAGAAAAGCGGGCAGAATGACCCGGTCTTTGGGCCAGGCGCGTAATGCATCGGCGAAGGCGGCGTCTTCGAATGCTGTTGTTTTACTGCTGAAGTCGATGTCGAAGACAATTTGCGCGGGATCAGCATTGCTGAGCATATTCAGCACACGCGCATGATAGCTGCGGGGCCATGGCCAGGTGTCGAGTTGACGGAGGCTCTTTGCGTCGATGTCGATCAGGACGATATCGCTGTCGACAGTGTGCTGAGCAAGACGGAATTGAGCGTCACGGATGATTCGGTCCAGGCCATTGAACCCGCCCATGACATAGATCAACAGGATGACTGCCAACATAGGCCATGAGAGATTCCGGCCATGGCGTGCCTGTACGGGCGGGCCGGACGGTGACTGGCCAGCATCGACGCGCATCAGGGCAGAACGGGAAGAGGCAGAACGCCGTAGGCCGGATTGTCGATGATATTAAAACCACCTTCCATGCCTGTGCCGCCCACGATCGTTTGAGCGCTTGCATCGACTATGCTGGTCAGTGCACTGGCTGTGTCACCGAGACTGCCTGTGGCTGAATCCAATGTGAAATTCAGCAGATTGCTGGAAAGCGGATCGATGAGATTATTTGCGGTACCCAGGACGTTTGAAGCGTGGGTATCGTCGTTGCCGATAAAGTCATAAATACCCGTGAGCCGCTCGGAATCGGCGTCGGCCTGTGGTGTATCTTGCACATGAATCCGCTTGTCGTCGGGATCGAAGTAGGCTGTCTGGCCAGACTCGAGGGTGACGCTTTGGGTACGGGTACTATCGAGTACCTGCAGGCGTCCGGTAAAGAGTGCTACGGCAGCGGAGCGACGATCGACCTGTACGCGGAAAGTTGTGCCTTTGACAACAGATACGAGGAAAGGCGTCTCGACCTCGAAACCGCGGTCGGGGCGTTTTTCGACCTCGAACAGCAATGATCCCAGTACCTGTTTTGCGCGCGTCAGCAGGCCCTGTTTGTCAGCCATGTCGGCAGCGATTTCAACAATGCTGTTGGGTGC
>JBFEJM010000234.1:0-4493 GCA_041553175.1 Gammaproteobacteria bacterium
CAGGCCGACAGCGCGAACGTCAACATGATCCAACGCAAAGGCGCCGAAGGCGCGCGAACGAAACCCGGTAAAACCTGGCCACGGAAAACACGGACGAGATTCTTCACTTGCCATGAAAACTGCACGGCAAACGGAATCAGGACCCGTCGATTCGAGTCTGTGGCTGTGGCGGTTTTCGCGGTAGACGACATTGTTCAAGTTTTCCGTGGCTGAAGAACGGGGTTACCTTCGCGCGCCTTTGCGATAAAAGTCATTTTTTACAGCCCCGACCGCAACTGCTCCACCAGCCAGACTGCTTCGGCTTCCGTGAGCAGTCCGCGCCAGGGCGGCATCGCGGTGCCGGTGCGGCCTTCCAGTATTGTATTGATCAGCAGTTCATCGGGCTTGCCCGCAAGATTTTCGGGTAACAATGCGGGCCCCAATCCGCCTTTCAATGTCATGCCATGACAGGAACCGCAGTCCTGCACCAGCAGATATTTGAGCGCTGTCTGACGCTCGGGTTCGACGGCGTTCGTATTCAACGAACTGGTCGCCAGCAGAATCGCCAGACTAAGCCTGTGCAGTGCAATCCGCATGGGCGCTCAATTCCTCAGTCTGGAACCAGTCGATTTCGCCGGCCATGCTGACGACCCTGCCGATCACAACCAGTGCCGGTGAAACGATCCGGTGTTCTTTGACAGCCTGCTTCAATTGACCAAGCTCGGTGAGCACGCGTCGCTGACGTACGGTACTGCCGTTCTCGATCAAGGCTGCCGGGGTATGCGGCGCCAGACCCGCCCGAATCAACTGCGCCTGAATTTCGTTGATATTGGCCAGGCCCATATAGATCACCAATGTCGTCGCAGGATCGGCGAGACTCCGCCAGTCCAGATCCAGCGGTTGATCGGCCCGGCAATGCCCGGCCACAAAGCGTACGCTGTTGGCGAGTCCGCGATGGGTCAATGGAATGCCGGCGTAGGCGGTACAGGCGGAGGCCGCTGTAATTCCCGGCACAATTTCAAACCGTACACCGTGCCGAATGAGATGCTCGGCTTCTTCGCTGCCGCGACCGAACACGAGCGGATCACCGCCCTTGAGGCGGACCACTTTGCGCGCGCGACAGGCCAGGTTGGCCAGGAGCTCGTTAATGTCCGACTGACTCATGTGATGATTGCCGGACGCCTTGCCGACAAAAATGCGGCCGGTTCCAGCCGGAATGAGATCAAGAATTTCCTTACTGACCAGACGATCATAGACAACCACATCCGCCTCTTGCAGAAGCCGATAGGCCTTGACCGTCAATAAATCAGGATCGCCGGGGCCGGCCCCGACCAGGTAGACGCAGGCATCGTTCGACACAGGGCCTCCTTGTTGTTATGAGCAGGGGAGAGACAGATCGACGACCTGTCTCTCCCGCGCATCACTCAGTACACGTCATGCATGGTGTTGTAGACATTGAACTTGCCGGTCGGTGTGATCAGGCGCTTGTCTTTGATGACCGACTTGACCTTGCGGGTCTTGTCATCCAGCACCACAATCGCCGATTCCTGGGTCTTGCCGTTCCAGACCGATAACCAGACTTCATCGCCGGCTTTGTTGTACTCGGGCTGCACAACACGCTTCGGCCCTTCACCCAGACCGGCCATGCCGGCGATATCCAGGACCTCATAACCCTTGTCCAGGTTGTTGATGTCGTAGACCGCGACCGACTGGCTGATCTTCTCATCGGGATTCAACGCGGTATCGACATACAGGTTGGTGGACTTCGGATGGGTCTTGATGAACAGCGAACCGCCACCCTGGCCCTTCAAGGTCTCGACCACCTTCCAGGCATTGGCCTTGTGCTTCTCGGGATCGGTACCGATCAGGGATACGGTCTCGTCGCCCAGATGACTTGTCGCCCACACCGGACCGAACTTGGGATGCACAAAGTTCGCGCCGCGGCCCGGATGCGGAATCTGGCCGACGTCGACCAGCGCCGCCAGCTTGTTCGCCTTGGAATCGACCACGGCGATCTTGTTGGACTTGTTCGCTGCCGTCAGGAAGTAGCGTTGCGTGCTGTCCCAGCCACCGTCATGCAGGAAGCGCGCGGCGCCGATCTCGGTCATCTTGAGGTTGTCGATGTCCTCGTAGTTGGCGATCAGGATCTTGCCGGTCTCCTTCACGTTGATGATGAATTCCGGATGCTCATGCGAGGCGACGATCGCGGCCACGCGCGGTTCCGGATGATATTCCTGCGTATCCACCGTCATACCGCGGGTCGCCACGATCTTCAGCGGCTCCAGCGTATCGCCGTTCATGATCACGAACTGCGGCGGCCAATAGGTACCGGCGATGGCGTACTTGTCCTCCCAGCCCTTGTACTTGGAGGTTTCGACCGAGCGCGCCTCCATACCGGTCTTGATCACGGCGACGTTTTGCGGCTTCTTCATCCACAGATCGATCAGATTGATTTGCGCATCGCGGCCGATAACGAACAGATAGCGCCCGGAGGCCGACATGCGTGAGATATGCACGGCGTAACCGGTGTCGATCACTTCCACGATTTTCTTGCTGTTGCCGTCGATCAGCGCAATCTGACCGCTGTCACGCAGAGTGACGGAGAACAGATTCGACAGATCGAGGTTGTTCTGCTGCTTCTTGGGTCGTTTGTCCGGCGGGACCAGCAACTTCCAGGTCGCTTTCATGTCCGCCAAGCCGAATTCGGGCGGCTGCGGCGGCTCGTGCTGAAGGAAGCGCGCCATCAGGTCGACGTCGCTCTCGGTAAGTGCACCCGATGTACCCCAGTTCGGCATGCCGGCGGGGGAGCCGTAATTGATAAAGGCCTTGAGATATTCGCTGCCGCGCTCCTGTGTGATATCCGGCGTCAGCGCTTTGCCGGTAGCACCCTTGCGCAATACACCATGACAGCCGGCGCAGCGTTCAAAGTAGATCTGTTTTGCACGGGTGAATTCCGCTTCGGTCAACGCGGGTGCCTTGGGAGAAATGATGTCCTGCGCGTCGCCGGGCTTGATCGGCACCGGTGCACCCTTGTAGCGCATCTCCGTTTCCGGCGTACCCGGGTGTTCACCACTCTGGGCTGATGCGGTAACCGACCCCAGTGCCAGGGTCATCGCGGCAACCAGCGTCAGCAGGTTTGCACCGTGGAAAAAATTATCTTTCATGTCGATCACTCCTTAAGCGAGGTGGTTAAAAGGCCCATCCTGGGGCACTTTTGTATGCCTCTATTCCCCCACCCGCCTTGATGTAGATCAACGGGCAAAATATTCCTGCCTGAAACTGACCTTCAACCGATGGTTAGTGGTCATTTTTCTGAAATAAGTGGAATTAAATCAGAAGATTTTTCGATTAATTCGAAGCGGCGCGATCCGGATGATAGGCCGGCGGTATAAAGAGAACGCTTGTTCAAATAAGGTGCAGCAACGGACTGCGGGTATGTGCAACCGCGACGATATAGCCAAAAACACATAACGCAGACAACCACGCCAGCAATCGCTGGCTGCGCGTCCGTCCATGCTTAAGCGCCAGCATTCCCAATGCTATATAGACGAGCAGGGCGGCGACTTTTACCGTCAACCAGGATTGCGCCAGCGGATACTGATGACTCATCACTGCCAGCGCAATTGCACTGGTGAGGAGTATGGTATCGATGACATGGGGAACAATACGCACCCAGCGCCGCCGCAGCTGAGCCGGTCTATAAAGCATCCACAGACCGCGCACGAAGAATAACGCAAGGCTGGCCGCGGCACTGCCAATGTGCAATGCCTTGATAAGGCCGTAGCTCACGCGAAGCCCATGCTTACAGCAGCTTCAGGCAGAGCAACTGGGCGCACTGGCGGTGCCGGTGGGGCGTGAAAGCTCGGTCAGAGCTTCAATATTCTCCAGCCGCACATGGCGCCCGTGACTTTCGATCAAGCCATCCTGCTGCATGCGCTTGAACAATCGGCAAAGGGTTTCCACGGCGATTCCGAGATAGTTGGCGATGTCCTTGCGCGACATCGGTAATTGCAGATCGACACCGCGCGGATTGGCCCACAGCGAGGGACCGGCCAGACTGAGCAGGAAGGTCGAGATACGCTGTTCGGCGCTCTGATTGCGCAGCAATATCGACAGGCTCTGCTCATGCCGCAGTTGGTCACCCAAGGCATTGATCATTTCACTCTGGAATTCCTCGAAGCGATCACCCACCGTACGCGCGTTATCGATATCGATACGACATACCAGTGTTTCGGTGAGCGCCTGCGCGGTATAGGAATACACATGACGGTCGACCGCTTCGAGCCCGACAGTGTCGCCGGGAAAATAGAAATCGACTACCTGGGAGGCCTGATCGTTGAGATGCGCGAAGGTCTTGATCGCGCCGGACGTCACGGCATAGACGCCGTGGAATCGATCACCGGCGTGGAACAGGTATTTGCCGCTGCCGACCCGGCTGCGCTGGATAATACCGTTGTCTTCACCAGGTGTGGTCAGGGTATCGCAGACGGCCTGCAGACTGCATTGCCGGCAGG
>JBFEJM010000235.1:0-4474 GCA_041553175.1 Gammaproteobacteria bacterium
GCCGCGCATCCAGCTCCGCTTTCGAGGCATCGATCGCGCGAATACGTATCGTGAAGCGATTACCGCGCAGGGCGCCGCGTTTGAGTTTGCGCGAATGCCGTGTCGCCTGCAGGATCTCGACACCCTCGATCGACGCACTCTGCCAATCCGGATCGGGCCGGCCAGGCAGTTGCACGGAAAACCATTGTTCGGTGACAGCGCGGCGATCCTTCAGTCCAGCATAGCTGACATCGCGCGCAGTGACTTCGGCGAAGCGGGCCAATTGACGCGCCACCCACTCGGTATTGGCATTGCGTTTGCGTACCTGCAACCAGGCATGCTCGCCGCTACCATCCGGCTCGCAGATCGGAATCTCCTCGACGCGGAAATCCTCCGGTTCGGTGCGCAGTCGGCCCACACCCGCCGGCCCGCCAAAGGCGTAGGACAGTTCGGCAGTCGCGGCAAGCTCAGAGGTCATTATCTGATCCATTCACAGGGAAGAAATATTCACATTAGAGAACGCGGAGAACACGAAGGCAACGATCCTAGATGCTTTTTCGGTGTTCTCTGTGCACTCTGGTGTGAAACCAGCTGTCTCAGCCTGGCGATGGGCCGACCAGCAGCACAACCGCCATCGCCGCAATGCCTTCTTTGCGGCCGGTGAAGCCCAGTTGTTCGGTGGTCGTCGCCTTGACGTTCACGTTTCCTGCGGCGACACCCAGATCGGCGGCGATGTTGCCGCGCATGGCATCCATGAAGGGCGCCAGTTTGGGTACCTGTGCAATCACCGTCAGATCGGCGTTACCGACATGCAGATTCTGTTGCTGCACCAATTCCATGACACGCCGCAACAACACTCGGCTGTCGACCCCCTTGTATGCAGGATCGGTATCCGGAAAGTGTCGACCGATATCGCCCAGACCCGCCGCACCCAGCAAGGCATCGCACAAGGCATGCAGCACGACATCGCCATCGGAATGGGCGGCGAGACCGTGACTGTGCGGAATCTCCACACCGCCCAAGATTAGCCGGCCACCTGCCTTGAAGGCGTGAACATCGAATCCCTGTCCAATTCTCATCGGCCCGTTCTCATAACCGCCCCTGTTGGCGAAGAAAGAATTCGGCCACGGCAAGATCCTCGGGCCGGGTGATCTTTATATTGTCCGCATGGCCTTCGACCAGCCGCGGGCTCAGACCTGCCAATTCCATGGCCGAGGCATCGTCGGTGACGACCCGCCCCGCGTTAGTCGCAGCCGATAACGCGGCGCGCAATGCGCCGAGGCGAAACATCTGTGGGGTGAGTGCGTGCCAGAGCTCGCTGCGATCGAGCGTCACCGCGACCCGGGCGTCGTGATCCGCCCGCTTCATGGTATCGCGCACCGGGAACCCAAGCAGCCCGCCGACCCGATCATCGGCCAGCTCATCCAGCAACCGGCTGAGATCCTGTTGTCGCAGACAGGGCCGCGCGGCGTCGTGCACCAACACCCAGTCATCCTGCTGTGCGACGTCGGCCAACACATCCAACGCACTAGCAACCGAGGCCGCGCGCTCCGCACCACCGGGTGCCACCAGCATTGGCTTGGAAAAGGTTGCGCCAAGGCGCGGGGCCAGCGCGGGCCACTGCGCGTCGTCAACACTGACGGCAACCGCGACGCCGGCGATTCGGCCGTCGCTGAAAAGCGCCGCGAGACTGTGTTCAAGCACTGTGCGCCCGCCGAGAGTGAGATACTGCTTGGGGATGTCGGCAGCCATGCGCCGACCGATGCCTGCCGCCGGCACCACGGCCCAGAATACGGGGCTCATTTGTCCTCCACAATCTGGTAGAACACCTCGTCGTCCTTGATCATGCCGAGTTCGGACCGGGCCCGTTCCTCGACCGCGTCCAGGCCCTGCTTCAGATCCAGGACCTCCGCCTCCAGCGCGGCATTGCGCTCGGCCAGGCGTTCGTTCTCGTCGCGCTGTTCTGCCACGGCCTGATTGAGATTCCACACCTCGGCAAAACTGCCCTGGCCGACCCACAGTTTGTACTGTAAGCCGGCCAACAGGACGATTACCGCAAGTGTCAGCCAGCGTCGCATACGCTTGCGCCGTTCGGGAGCTAGGCCCCTTTCAGCTGCGCGAAGGCAGCGCGCCCCGCGTAGCTGGCCTGGCCGCGCAGCTGATCCTCGATCCGCATCAGCCGGTTGTACTTGGCCACGCGATCGGAGCGCGACAGCGAACCGGTCTTGATCTGTGTGGCCGTGGTACCGACGGCGATATCGGCGATGACGACGTCTTCGGTCTCACCGGAACGGTGCGACACCACTGCACTGTAGCCATTGTCACTCGCCAGTTTGATGGCCGCCAGGGTTTCGGTCAGCGTACCGATCTGGTTGACCTTGATCAGTATGGAATTGCCGATGTCCTTGTCGATGCCTTCCTGCAGGATTTTCGGATTGGTGACGAACAGGTCGTCGCCGACCAATTGCACCTTGCCACCGAGACGTTCGGTGTGCAGCTTCCAGCCGTCCCAATCGTCTTCGGCCATGCCGTCTTCGATGGTGATGATCGGATACTTGTCGACCCAGGCCGCCAGGTAATCGGTGAACTCGGCCGAGGTGAATTCACGCCCTTCCGATGCCAGCACATACTTGCCGTCTTTGTAGAATTCGGAACTGGCGACATCGAGACCGAGGAAGATGTCCTCACCGGCCTTGTATCCGGCCTTCTCGATCGCCTCCAGAATGACCTCGATGGCCTCTTCATTGGAGCCGAGATCCGGCGCGAAACCACCCTCGTCGCCGACGGCGGTGTTGAGTTTGTTGCGGCTTAGCACCTTCTTCAGGGCGTGGAAGACCTCCGCGCCGTAGCGCACCGCTTCGCGGAAATTCTCAGCACCCACAGGCAGGATCATGAATTCCTGCATATCGACGCTGTTGTCGGCGTGGGCGCCGCCATTGATGATGTTCATCATCGGCACCGGCAACTGGAACGGACCGGTCGCGGGCGTCTGCCCGGACAGCATGCGATACAGCGGTACCTGCTGCTCGCGCGCATTGGCCTGAGCGGTCGCCAGCGACACCGCCAGAATGGCATTGGCGCCCAGGCGCGATTTGGTCGGCGTGCCATCCATTTCGATCATCTTCTCGTCGATGCCGGCCTGATCGGCTGCATCCATACCGAGCAGCGCATCGCGGATTTCGCCGTTGGCGTTGTCGACCGCCTTGAGCACACCCTTGCCGCCATAGCGTTTGTCGTCGCCGTCGCGCAGTTCCACCGCCTCACGGGTACCGGTCGAGGCACCGGAGGGTACCGCCGCCCGACCAATGGCGCCGGATTCGAGAATCACGTCGGCCTCGACGGTGGGGTTGCCGCGGGAATCCAGGATTTCACGTGCGCGGATATTGCTGATCTGGGACATCTTAACTCCGTAATTCAATAGGTTATTCTTTAAAGCTAAAGTTGATCATGCTGTAAAAACAGGGCCATTCTAGTCGATCGGAGTCACGCTCCCAAGCCGAACAGACAACGTACTGAACAATTCAACAGCTCTCGTAGATCTTAGGGCGCAATAGCGAAGCGTATTGCGCCGGATGTTCTCATTCCACAACACTCGGCGCATTACGGCCTGCGGCCTAATGCGCCCGACAGTGGATATGTTCTTCCTTCGCTGAAAAAAACCATTACCGCATCAACTCCGCTTCGGCGAAACCATGCCGCTTCACGGTCGCGTCCAGTTCCTTCAGCGTTTCCAGCAACTGCGCCATGCGCGGCAATGGCCAGGCATTGGGGCCATCCGACAGCGCCTTGGCCGGGTCGGGATGGGTTTCCATGAACAGACCGGCCACACCGGCGGCGACGGCGGCACGCGCCAGGACCGGCACGAACTCGCGCTGGCCGCCGGAGGTCGTGCCCTGCCCGCCCGGCTGCTGCACCGAATGGGTGGCATCGAACACCACCGGGCAGCCGGTGGCGCGCATGATCGCCAGCCCGCGCATGTCGGACACCAGCGTGTTGTAACCGAATGAGACGCCGCGTTCGCAGACCATGATCTGGTCGTTGCCGACGGCGCGCGCCTTGTCGACCACGTTCTGCATATCCCAAGGTGCCAGGAACTGGCCCTTCTTGATGTTCACCGGCCGACCCTGACGGGCGACATTCTGAATGAAGTTGGTCTGACGGCAGAGGAAGGCCGGCGTCTGCAGCACATCGACCACGGCGGCAACATCGGCCAGCGGCGTATCCTCGTGCACGTCGGTGAGTACCGGCACGCCGATCTCGTCTTTTACCTTCTGCAGAATCCGCAGACCTGCGTCCATCCCCGGACCGCGGAAGGATTGGGTCGACGAACGGTTGGCCTTGTCAAAGGATGACTTGTAGATGAAGGATATGCCGAGCCTGGCTGTCATTTCCTTAAGCTGGCCGGCGGTATCCAGCGCCAACTGTTCCGACTAGATGACACAGGGACCGGCGATCAGAAAGATCGGCTGGTCTAGTCCCGCTTCAAAACCGCAAA
>JBFEJM010000236.1:0-4471 GCA_041553175.1 Gammaproteobacteria bacterium
CTATCTCGCGCGCTGCGGAATCGAAACCAGTTATGTTCCGCTGGATGATCTGGCCGCCTGGGAGGCGGCGATCCGTCCTGAAACGCGGCTGTTGTTTCTGGAAACGCCGTCGAATCCCTTGACCGAGTTGGGCGATATCCGCGCACTTGCCGATCTCGCCCACCGGCACGGCTGTCTGTTGGCGGTCGACAATTGTTTTTGCACACCGGCGTTGCAGCGCCCGTTGGAGTTAGGGGCGGATATCGTCATTCATTCCGCAACCAAGTATCTGGATGGGCAGGGGCGTTGTATCGGCGGTGCCGTGATAGGCGATGCCGAACGGGTTGGTAAGGATGTGTACGGATTCCTGCGCACGGCGGGTCCGAGCATGAGTCCGTTCAATGCCTGGGTTTTTCTGAAAGGGCTGGAGACGTTGTCGCTGCGGATGCGCTCCCACAGTGCGAATGCATTGGCGCTGGCGACCTGGCTGGAGTCGCATCCCGCCATCGCACGTGTCTATTACCCGGGCCTGCCGTCACATCCGCAACATGCGCTCGCGGCGAGCCAGCAGCGCGATTTTGGCGGCCTGCTGAGTTTCGAGGTGCGCGGAGGTCAGGCTTTGGCCTGGCAGGTGATCGATGCGACCCGGATGCTGTCGATTACCGCCAACCTGGGTGATGTGAAGTCCACGATAACGCATCCGGCGACAACTACACACGGACGCTTGACGCCGGAACAACGGCAGGAGGCAGGGATCAGCGATGGGTTGATTCGGGTCGCAGTCGGTCTGGAGGACATCGAGGACATACGGGCCGATCTGGCCCGCGGTCTGGACCGGTCGACCGCTTAAATCTCGCTCAGTCGCAGTTTCCTGCCCGTGGCGTTATTTTTCCAACGCCCCAGTGGATCACATCGTTATACGAGA
The DNA here is from genome assembly GCA_041553175.1 of Gammaproteobacteria bacterium. Taxonomy (GTDB): domain Bacteria; phylum Pseudomonadota; class Gammaproteobacteria; order Thiohalobacterales; family Thiohalobacteraceae; genus JAHJQQ01. Next base: position 905 of record JBFEJM010000236.1, read on the forward strand.
AGGGGCCACCGGGCGTGAGGACAATGCCGGGGCGAATGCGTTCTATATTGACCGTGCAGCAACTCTCTTCGGCACGCTTGATCTTGTCTCCGTTATAGCGTGGCAGTACCAGCAACTGTTCGATGGGGATGTCGTCCAGTGTGACCTCGCCATCGATACCGAGCAGGTAGTAGAACGCGCCGTTCGGACCGCGCAGAACTCCGGACCCCAGTACGTGGACCGGATTGGGGCCGGTATATTCGTAAGGCTCGTAGACTTCCAGCAGGTGTTTGTGTGCGCCCATGGCCAGCCTCCGACATGTGCTCAACCTGCCTTGCAGCATGCACCAACAAATTCAACACTGTCAAAATTGTTTTATCCTGTGGCGGCAATTGTGCTGCCCATGTGCCCCCGCCGGTATATAATGTGTATTCTCTGCTTATGCCTGTAACTATATATTAATATGGATTATTCATTGCCCAATGAGCGGCGCGTGCGGGATGCTTTGCTGATTCCGTATCGAGCTGCCCTGGTAGCAGTGGAAGGGGGCTCGTGCGTGCGCGAGGCGCTGCGGGCACGACCTGTCGAGGGGCCGATCTGGGCAGTGGCGATCGGTAAAGCGGCCGGCAGCATGTTGAGCGGAGCGTTTTCCGAACTCGGCACGGCGTTGCAGCGCGCGCTGTTGATCACCAAATACGGCTACGGTCCGACGCCGATCCCGCCGCGTACCGAACTGATCGAAGCCGCGCATCCGCTGCCCGACGCGAATAGTCTGCTTGCGGGTAGCCGCCTGCTTGAGTTTGTCCGTCAGGCTCCCGCGGATATCCGTTTTCTGTTTTTGTTATCCGGCGGTGCATCCAGTCTGGTCGAGGTGCTGCCGCCAGGTGTTACGCTGGACGACCTGCAGCGGGCTAACACCTGGCTGCTTGGCAGCGGTTTGCCGATTGAAAACGTTAACGCGGTGCGTCGTCGTCTGTCCTGTATCAAAGGCGGCCGATTGCGGGCCTATCTCGGCAACCAGCCGGTTCGTGCGTTACTGATGTCGGATGTGGCGGACGACGATCCCAGGACAATCGGCTCCGGCTTGCTGCATGGCGACGGTGGCATGGATGCGCTTCCAGCGTCCTGTCCGGCGTGGCTGACCCGCTGGCTCGACAGCGCTCAGCCTGTGGCCACTTCGGCGCCATTGATGGTGCCCGACACAGAGATTGTCGCCAACCTCGAGCAGGCGCTGGCGGCCGCCGCGCTGGCTGCCGAGCCGTTCGGCCAGCCGATTCTGCGTCACCGGCGACGATTGGACGGCGATGCCGCCGCAGCGGGTCAAATGCTGGCGGACGATCTCATACAGGCCGAACCGGGGTTCCATATCTGGGGTGGCGAAACAACCGTGCGATTGCCTGCCGCCCCCGGTGTTGGCGGACGCTGTCAGCAGTTGGCGTTGGCGGCGGCGCAAACACTGGCCGGTCATGCGCATATCCATATGCTGGTGGCAGCGACGGATGGCAGTGACGGTCCGACGTCCACTGCCGGGGCGCTGGTGGACAGTGGTACGCTGGAGCGTGGTCGGCGCGAGGGTCTCAATGCCGAGGCGGCGCTGGCAAACGCCGACGCCGGGACCTTCCTGGCGGCGGCAGGTGATCTGATCGATACCGGCCCGACCGGGAGCAATGTGAACGACATCGTGATTGCACTCAAGCTGCCGGAATCGGCCGCACATGCGGACCAGGAATCCATGACATGACGATGGACCTGTTTAGTCGCGCGCGTGACTGTCTGGCCGAGACCGAGCCCGAGCGGAAATGCACCGAGACCCGCGCCTTATACGCGGCGCTGCAGAATGGTCAGACGAAGGTCTGCGTGGCCAGCCACGGTGATTCGATGGATCAGCCGGGTCGACCATCCCGTCCCGAACTGGTGCCACCGCGCGCGCTGGCACGGCGTCGGCTCAGTACCCTGGAGGGGCGCGCAGCGTTGCTGCATGCGCTGGCACATATCGAGTTCAATGCGATCAACCTTGCTTTGGATGCGGTGTGCCGGTTCGGTGATATGCCCGACGCGTACTACCGTGACTGGCTCCAGGTGGCGGATGAAGAGGCCTATCATTTCACGCTGCTGCGGGCGCGATTGCGCGATCTGGACTACGACTACGGTGATTTCCCCGCCCACAACGGCTTGTGGGAAATGGCGCTGAAGACGCGCGACGATGTTCTGGTGCGCATGGCACTGGTGCCCCGGGTGCTGGAGGCGCGCGGTCTGGATGTGACGCCCGGTATCGTGGACCGGTTGCGCGAAGTCGGTGATGGCGCAAGCGTCGCCATTCTGGATATCATCCTGCGTGACGAGATCGGTCATGTCGCCATTGGCACGCGTTGGTTCCACTATGCCTGTGCGCAACGCGGTGTCGATCCGGACGTGACCTTTCAGCACCTGATCGCCGAATACATGCGGGGCCGGATCAAGGGGCCCTTTCATCGAACGGCGCGGGTGGAGGCGGGATTCAGCATGGCTGAGCTGGAAAATCTGGAATCACTGGACAGGAAGGATTGAGCATGAACCGTAGAACGGAAATAGCCCTGATCGGCGTGTTGTGTGTCATGGTTGCACCGGTGTTCGCTGCTGACAGGGTGACGGCGACTGTGTTGGAGTGGCAGGAACAGGAGCCGGGCATAGAACCCTATGCGACGCGCATGTTCGTCACAGAGAAATATCTGCGCAGTGATGAGGGTGAGGAGGGGGAAGGTTTTCTGTTGTTCGAGCGGAAGACGCAGCGTCTGTACAGCGTCTCGCACCAGGATCGGAGTGTGTTGCTGATCGAAGGTGCCGCTGTACCCGCGTCGGCGGGTGCACGTCCCGTCGTCGAAGTGGAAACCGAAGTCGACAAGGTTGCGCCGACAATCGATGGCAAGGCAGTCAGCCATCTGCGTCTGACCAGTGGCGGTGAACTGTGCATGCAGGCGGCCGTCGTACCCGGTCTGTTGCCTGATGTGACCGATGCCATGCGCAGCATGCGTGCACTGCTCGCGGGGCGGCAGTACCGTGATCTGGAGAAGACGCCGAAGGAGTTTCAGACCCCCTGTTTTCTGGCCAACTATGTCTTCGAGGCGGATCGCGCGCTACAGTCGGGCCTGCCCATTCAGGAGTCGATTGCCGCCGGCGTGGGCCGGATTCTGCTTGATTACCGCAGCGGGGAAGATGTGCCTGGCGAACTGTTCGAGCTGCCCGCGGAGTATCGGCTGCAGCCGGTTCCCTGAAGTCAGGCCAGTGGAAGTGCGCTGAGCTCGCATTGTCCTGCAACACACCTCAGCACGCTGCCTTGCTCATACCAGTCGCCGAGCACGATGCGCTGCGCGGGTTGGCCATCGAGACGGAAGTCATGCACGGCGGGCCGATGCGTGTGGCCGTGAATCAAGCGCCGCACGCCATGCTGCCGCAGCGTGTCGGTGACGGCCTGCGGATTGACATCCATGATGTCCATGTCTTTCTCACCGGTGCGCTGGCGGCTGGTCTCGCGCAGATGGGCGGCGATCTGGCGCCGTTCCAACAGGGGCTTCGCCAGGAATTGGGCCTGCCAGTCGGGATTGCGCACCA
>JBFEJM010000237.1:0-4452 GCA_041553175.1 Gammaproteobacteria bacterium
GACGCCTTTGCCGCCGCCGGCCGGCAACTCGAACACCTGGTGCAGCGCCGTCGCGGCGACGTCAAGGAACACGAGGTCCCGCCGCACGGCCGGATCAGGGAACTCTTTCCGACGCAGGATTATGGCCGTATCGAAGCCAGCGACGGACGCGATATCTATTTTCACCGCAACAGTGTGCTCAATATGGCCTTTGACCAACTCGACATCGGCATGCCCGTGCACTTCACCGAAGAAATGGGGGAACAGGGCATACAGGCGAGTTCCGTCCGGATCGAAGGCAAGCATCATGTTGTCGGCTGACCTCGGAGGTTGAGCAGCCATGAACTTACCCACTACGGTACAAGATTTTCTGACCGCCCACGGCATCCGTTACAGTCTGGTGCAGCATCCGCGCGCCGCGACCAGTCGCGATTGTGCCGCCCGCGCGCACGTCCCGGCCGATCATGTCGCCAAAGCGGTCATACTCAATGATGCACAGGGCTTTGTCATGGCCGTCGTACCGGCCGATCACTGGCTGCGCCTCAAGGCATTGCGGAAGGATCTGGATCGCCCCCTGAAACTCAGCGACGAACGCGAAATCGGTCGCCTGTTCCGGGACTGCGTGCCGGGTGCCGTGCCGCCACTGGGGCCGGCATATGACATGGAAACGCTGGTCGACGACGATGTGATGGCTCTCGGCGATGTCTACTTCGAGGCCGGCGATCACGAGCAACTGGTGCACACCGACGGCGCGAGCTTCCGCGACTTGCTGCGCGGCGCCCGCCATGGTCACATCAGCCACGCCTGAACCGTTCAAGGCACGACTGCACGCGATCGTGCAGCGAACACGAGGACACCATGATTTACCCGGTCGCAGGCGACATCCTGTTCAGCAAGGCGCAGGTACTGGCCCACGGTGTGGCGCCGTTCGACCCGATGGATCATGGCTTGCGACTGGCACTGCACAAACGCTATCCAGTGATGCATAAGGAGTTTCATCACTGGTGTCATCGTCATAACCCGACACCGGGCGAGGCCTGGTTATGGTGTGCCGGGAATGATCGCTGTGTTGCCAACCTGCTGACCCAGGAAACGCTCCCCGGCCATGCCCATCACGCCGGCAAGGCCACACTCAGCCATGTCAATCACGCCCTGCACGCGCTTGAACGTCTTCTGCGCAAAGGTACCTACACCTCCCTGGCGTTGCCGCGTCTGGCCACCGGTGTGGGCAACCAGGCCTGGGACGATGTGTGGCCATTGATTCAGAACCGGCTGGAAGGGCTCGATATTCCCGTGATCGTCTATATCGAACACAAACCGGGAAAACGCGCCAAGGAGCCCTTGCCCTAGCGGCGCCGCCTACTCCATGTAACCGGGACCCTGACCGCGGGAGTCACGCGCGTAGAAGCATACATCCCCGCGCGGGAGCACCACCACGCCGCCGGGCGTCACGGTGTAGCGTGACGCGTCTTCATCCCGATCGAAGCCGATGCGACTGCCGGGTTCGATGGCATTGTGACGATCGACGATCACGCGCCGCAGTTTCGAGCCGCGGCCGATGCGGGCGTAATCCATGACAATGCAGTCTTCCAGCTCGACGTCCGTCTCCACCACCGCCTCGCGCCGAATGATGCTGTTGTGCACCCGTGTCCCCTGACACACCACACTGGCGGCGCCAAACAGGGAATTCTGGATATCGCCGCCGTGGATGCGCGCGACCGGCCCCTGATAATTGCTGGAATAGATCGGCCACTGCGGATCGAACGCGTCGAAGCGCGGTTCTTCGCCGAGCACGTCCTTGTGACTCTCGAAATAGGCGTCGATGGTGCCCACGTCCCGCCAGTAGCCGCGCTCTTCGTAGGGCTTCAGGCCGGGGACATCGTTGGTCATGAAATCGTAGGCGTAGAGACGGTAAGTCTGCAGCAGTCGCGGCAGCACATGCAGTCCGAAATCGGTCTCGCCGCGCTCATGGGCCTCCAGCAACGCGCGCACCAGCACCTTGGCATCGAAAATGTAGTTTCCCATCGAGGCATAGGCAAGGGCGGGATTGCCCGGCATCGGGCGCGGTTGCGCAGGCTTTTCCTGAAACGCCTCGATCCGCCCTTCGTGGTCCGCTGCGATCACGCCGAAACTCGATGCGCGCTCGATGGGGATGGGCAGCGCCGCAATGGTCACATCGGCGTGATGTTCACGATGGAACCAGACCATCTGCTGCACGTCCATGCGATATATGTGATCGGCACCGAACACCGCAACCAGATCGGGCCGGTACAGTTTGATCAGACGCAGACTCTGATAGACCGCATCCGCTGTACCGTGGAACATCTCCGCGCCCTGATGCATCTGTGGCGGTACAACTGTCACAAACTGGTCAGGCAACAACGGGGAAATTTCCCAGGCCTTGCGTACATGTTCGATCAGGGATTGCGCTTTGTACTGCACCAGCAGATAGATAGCGCGAATGCCCGAGTTGATGAGATTACTGAGAACGAAATCGACGATTCGGTAGCGCGCACCAAAGGGTACTGCAGGCTTGCACCGCTCGGCCGTCAGGGGCGACAGGCGCGAGCCCTGTCCTCCTGCCATCACGAACGCAACCACCTTGTCCGCATGCCTCCGTTCGCGCATGGCCTCCTCCAGGTTGACTAATAACGACTGATTCTTATTCCCTGTACGTGCCTGGCTCTAAGTATAGACAAACAGTCGCGTGAGGGCCGCCCGGTCACAGATTTATTAGCTGACCCGGGTCAGTTCAATGTCAATGATTCGTCACCCCGAAATAGGACTGCACAATAGAGTGAGACAAACGAAAAAGTGCGGCTCATACTAAGGATAGCCGAGAGTATTTCCTGGCGGATCGGCCACCGCAATCAGGCAAACAAGATTTCGCGATTTTCGTCAAAGCATGCCTGATATTCTCGGCATAATAGGGGACGTCTATACTTCTTCCGCAACCGGTGGGAGTTCATAATCATGTTGGGACTTTTTCAACGCATTTCCGATAACCATACTCTGTTTGGGCTTCGTGGCTTGGTATTCGCGGCCAAGTCGCGTCTGATACCGCATCCAACAACCGCTAAAGTCACCCCCCCCGGCGTACGCCGACCGCTGTTTCTGCGCACACGAACAACGGATCCAAGCACCTGTAAACAGGTTTTCCTAAAGACCGAGTACGCACTCGACCTCGCGCGGCAACCCCGTGTCATCATTGACGCCGGTGCCAACATTGGCCTCACGTCCATCTACTTTACATACCGGTTTCCTGATGCTCGAATCATAGCGATCGAACCCGAAGCCACGAACTTTGCATTGCTAAAGAAGAATATCAGCGACTATCCAAATATCAGCGCTGTCCATGCTGCATTGTGGAAGCAGGACACATTACTTGATCTTATCGATCCCGGCCGGGGACATTGGGGATTCCAGACACAGACGCGGTCGGACCAGGATGCTGAGAACGCGCTCCACAAAGTTCCGGGACTGACCGTCGCCAGTATCATTAGTCAGCACAGACTTGACTACGTCGATCTCCTGAAAGTCGATATCGAAGGCTCAGAACAGGAGGTGTTCGAGGATGCGTCCGCGTGGATCGACCGTATCGGCGTTATCATTATTGAGTTGCACGACAATTTCCGACCCCACTGCAGCCGCAATGTATATGAGGCGGTCAGCGGCTTTGAATACGAATCTCAGCGGGGCGAGTCACACCTGTTCGCGCGCTCGCGCTATGTACCGGGTAGCGCGACTGCAACGGGCTGGATCCGGCGTCCGGGTTGACCGGCCGCGACCTGCCAGCGCTCTCTCGGCGGCGATCCGTTTGTACCAGAGAGCAAGTGACGCATAGAATCACACCGGACCCCTGCGTTTCGCACGATACTCGTTAACCCCAACCTGAAGATCCGACATGTCAGGCCAGACCCTGTTTTCGATAATCGAATCCCCTACCCATCCGGACTTCTCAGCGCTTTACCGGCAACTCGGTTACGCCGAGGAAAAGCTCACGTCGACACGCAAAGCCATCGCCGCGCTGAAAACAATCAAGCCCGATGTCGTCGTCGCTGAATTCTTCTATGGCTACGGCAACAACTATGCCGGTGTCAATATCAGCAATCTCGATGTCTTTCTTCTCAGCCTGCAGAAGTACGCGCCCGAGGCGCGTGTGATCGTACTGGTCGACAAGGGCGAACACCAGCATGTGGACAAACTCAACAATATCGTGCCGCTGCACGCCGTACTGCAACACCCCGTCAGCACGGAACAGATGCTGGCGGCATTGAAAACCTAGCGCACATCGACAGGATCGCGACTACTCCGCGGCCGCCTCGCGATGCAAGCTGCTTCACGCCGATCCAGCGGCAGGATGAACAGGGCTTGACCGAGGCCGCCCAGCGCATATCGGAACCCATGGCGGAACGACCCGGCTTCACGGGCACCGAATCCGCCCGCCAGGCGACGCGCCCGCTGCCGGTGACC
>JBFEJM010000238.1:0-4426 GCA_041553175.1 Gammaproteobacteria bacterium
ATGGATCTCCTGTTCGAGCGCTGCTGGACTGGCATTCAGTCAGGCTGTCCGCGCGAAGTCGTGACCGGTAACAATGATGCCGACGGCGTCTATCTGCTGCGCTGGGTCGAGCAACGCTATCCGGAGAAACTCGCCGCGATGCGCGCGCGCCTGGCGCAATGGGGCGGCAATGCATCAGGCTTGTGGATATCCAATATCGACAACCTGGGCAATGTCCATCCGGATACCTTCTGGTGGGATTACAACCTCGGCAATGTGCGCGATCGTCCGTTCTCGCAGATCTGGAACGATACCTCCGATCCGCTGATGGCCGGTTTCAAACAGCAGCCACGCCCGGTCAAGGGACGTTGCGGTGAATGTCAGTATCTCGATATCTGCGGCGGCAATACGCGCGTGCGTGCCTGGTCGCTCACCGGCGATCCCTGGCAGGAGGATCCGGCCTGCTATCTGACTGACGAAGAGATCGGTGCCAGTGGCGAACACGAACGGCTGCAGGTCACGCCCTACCGGCGCACGATTCGCCTGCGGCAGGGTTGATCAAGTCTCGTAAAAGAATATTCTTAACGCGCACGCGCCGAGAGCGCGTTGAATCAATAATGCCACCGGCCACAAAATGAGCACCACGATACTCGAATGTAATGCATGGCGTTCGGCACTCGTCGCGATCTGTGTATCGATCACGGGCATTGCCGAAGCAACGCCCGACGCGCAGCCGCTCTATCAGAAACACTGCGCCGAATGTCATGGCGCCGAGCGTCTCGGTGGCATGGGGCCGGCGCTCCTGCCGGACAACCTCGGTCGGCTGAAAAAGGAAGAGGCTGTCGATGTTATCCGCGATGGTCGAGCGGCCACGCAGATGGCGGGATTCGCCGACAAACTCAATGCCGACGAGATCGCCGCTCTTACCGAGTATGTCTACTCGCCCCCCGCGACTGTGCCGCGTTGGACGGACGACGACATCAAGGCCAGCCGGCTGATGCCGCATCCTGAAGGGACGCTGCCGGATAAGCCAGCGTTCAAGGCCGACCTCATGAACCTGTTTATCGTCGTTGAGACCGGCGACCATCATGCGACGCTGTTGAACGGCGACACTTTCGAGCCCATCCACCGCTTCCAGACCCGCTTCGCGCTGCACGGCGGCCCGAAGTACTCACCGAACGGGCGCTATGTCTACTTCGGCTCGCGCGACGGCTGGGTCAGCAAGTTCGATATCTACAATCTGAAAACGGTGGCCGAGGTCCGCGCCGGCATCAATATGCGCAACATCGCCGTATCTCACGACGGGCGGTATGTGCTGGCGGGAAATTATCTGCCCAACACGCTGGTGCTGCTGGAAGCGCGCAATCTCGATCTTATTCGAGTGATTCCGGTGCAGGACGATCACGGCAACAGCTCGCGGGTGAGCGCCGTCTACACCGCGCCGCCGCGTTCGAGTTTCATCGTCGCACTGAAGGATCTGCCGGAGGTGTGGGAGATCAGCTATTCGGACAATCCCGAGCCGGTCTTTCGCGGCATGGTGCATGATTATCAGTACATGGAAGGCCTGGCGGAAAAGGGCCTGTTCCCCATTCAGCGCATCAAGCTCGACGATTACCTCGACGATTTTTTCTTTGACCCGAGCTACACACATCTGATGGGCGCGGCGCGCAACGCCAAAAACGGACAGGTCGTGCACATGAATGTGCGGCGCAAGATCGCCGACCTCGACCTGGACGGCATGCCGCATCTGGGGTCAGGCATCACCTTTGACTACCAGGGCCGCCGGGTACTGGCGACGCCGAATCTCAGAAAGGGTGAAGTGAGCGTCATCGACCTCACCGACTGGAAGACCATCAAGCGCATCGAGACACTCGGCCCGGGATTTTTCATGCGCAGCCATGAGAACTCACGTTATGCCTGGGTCGACGTGTTCTTCGGCCCGAATAAAGATGCCGTGCATGTGATCGACAAGCAGACGCTGGAGATCGTGAAAACACTGCGTCCGGCGCCGGGCAAAACGGCCGCTCATGTGGAATTCACCCGCGATGGCAGGTACGCATTACTCAGTGTCTGGGATACGGATGGGGCGGTGATCGTATACGACGCCGGGACGTTGAAGGAAATAAAACGCATTCCCATGAACAAACCGTCCGGCAAGTACAACGTCTGGAACAAGACGCGGTATTCGGAAGGCACCAGTCACTGACGTCAGCCCGGTCCGCCCGGGTTCGCTTCGCGGGTGAAACTGTCGAACAGCGTTGCGATCGGTTCCAGTGCATCTTCCAACGCCTGCGGCAGCGCGATCGTGAACAGGTCCAGAAACACAACCGCATTGAACGCGGCATCGCCTTTGGCGGCCTGGCGCAGACGTTTGGCGAAATCCCGATTCAGGGTGTGCAGCTGACGATATCGGCGTTGCAGTCCGGCGAGTTCGTAGTCGGGGACCTGGCCGGCACGCTCGCGGAAATGCTGGCCCAGCAGATACATGCTCGTACTGCGATAGAGTGTCTCGGTCGGGGTCGCGAAGGGCAGATGAAAACGCGCCATCGGACGCAGAAATTCGGTATGCGGGCAGCCGCTGCTCGGCATGATAAGCCCCATGAGTGAACTCATCGCCCGTTGCACCGTTGTCGTCGTGCTGACGACACGGTCATCCATCACCACATCGACATCGATCTGGTCACTGCCTTCGGCATGCGCGCACAAGCGCAAGGGATCGACCAGTGCCTGTGCCAGCGGGCAGAAGGGGTGTCGAGTGCTGTCGAGCGGGCAGTGCCGACATTTGGAATTATCCAGTTGCGCCCATGCAGGAGCTGGCTCCTCATTCAGGATAATTTCCTGAGTGGCATCCTCCACCACCACGACCAGAATCTGCTCGCCGCGGTTCGGCCACCGAAGTACATACTTTACCTGGCGTCTGCTCATTGGGCGTTGTCCGTTCTACTCGGTCGCAGCGGGTCGCGCTGGCGCACCGGCCATGCCTGGCTAATTCTAGACGCAAATCGGTATGGCGACCGTCCCCGACCGGTGACTGTACGATCGGCACAGTATGCGGGTGAGTATCAATACGGAAGCGATTTTCGACGGATAATGATCAGAAAGAATGAATGTGCTCCGGGCGAATGCCGGCCCACGGTACAAATCCGTAATACTTCAGTTGATTGCGTATTTTTTCAGTCGGTACAGCAAGGTATCGCGACTGAGTCCGAGCAGCCGCGCGGCATGGGAGCGGTTGCCGCTGCTTTGCCGCAATGCCTGGCGGATGAGGTCGATTTCCAGTTGCCCGAGATGCAATCCCTGCGCCGGAAGACTCACGCCCAGGCCGTCATTTGCAGCGGGGGCCGGACGCAGGATCTCGTTCGGCAGATTCTCCGTTCCGATATCGTGACCACTGCACAGAATAAGCAGCCGTTCGCACAGGTTACGCAATTCACGCACATTGCCCGGCCAGTCATATTGCTGGAGTTTGCGCAGACTCTGGGCACTGTAGCGCGGTGCCTGCAGCTGGTAGCGCGCGGCGAGCTGTTCGGTGTGATATTGAATCAGCAGTGGAATGTCTTCGCTGCGTTCCCGCAAGGGCGGCAGGTTCAGCGGGACGACGTTCAGGCGATAGAAGAGATCCTGGCGGAAACGCCCTGCGTCCACGTCCGCGCGCAAGTCGCGATGGGTGGCGGCGATAACGCGCACATCCGCGCACCTGGTGGTGGCATGACCGACCGGTTGATATTCGCCGGATTCAAGGAAGCGCAGCAGTTTGGCCTGTACCGCCGGCGATAGCTCGCCGACTTCATCCAGCAGCAGTGTTCCGCCATGCGCCTGCTGAATAAAACCCGACTGATCGGCGGTCGCGCTGGTGAAGGCGCCCCTGCGGTGACCATACAGCAGGGATTCGGCCAGATTCTCGGGCAGTGCGGCGCAGTTGACCGTGACCATAGGACCCTCGCTGCGTCGGCTGTGGCGATGCACCACGGCAGCGAGCAGTTCTTTGCCGGTACCGCTTTCTCCCTGGATGAGTACCGGGGCGTCCGTTACCGCCACCAGATGTGCCGAGCGCAACAGCGCCTTCAATTCCGGGGATTCGCCGATGAGATGGTCTTTTCCGTTGCTCATGGATGGGTCCAACGCGTTATTAGTCAGGCGCCTGTAAGCGCCGATCAATTCTCAAGGATGTGGGTGGGATTGTAATTGATGTGTGTCATTTGGCGCGACCCCCGGTGTTGCCGCGGGTACGGTAGTGGGGGTGTGCCCCGCATGGTCCGTGTGATCAGGCGCAAACCACAGACTCGCCAGGCCAAAGACAATCAGTGCAACGCCTATGGCCGCACGCGCCGCCGGCAGGCGCGGCAGGCGCGCCACCCAGCCCGCCACCGCCCCGGTGGCGAGGACGGCGGGCAGCGTGCCCAGTCCGAAGGCCAGCATATACAGAGCGCCGTTGGTCGGGCTGCCG
>JBFEJM010000239.1:0-4400 GCA_041553175.1 Gammaproteobacteria bacterium
CCGCCGGCCAATCTCGATGCCATTCCCGACCGCACCATCACCGACACGGTGGCGGAAGAGGCAAGTTACCGCGCCGCCATCGCCGATGTGCAACGCGAGATCCGCACCATGTCGCGGCAGATGGCGGATTCGCTGCCGGCCGAGGAGCTGGTGTTGTTCGATGCCTTTGCGCTGATGCTCGGCAGCGACGATCTGGTCGAGGCCGCGGTCGAACGCATTCGGGCCGGTAACTGGGCGCAGGGTGCGCTGCGCGACACCATCAACGAACATCTGCGGGTGTTCGAGGATATGGAAGATCCCTATCTGCGCGAACGTGCATCCGATATCCGTGATCTGGGACGTCGGATTCTGATGCGGCTGCAAAGCGACAAGCCGGTACAGAAAGAGGTTATCGAAGGGCGCATCATTCTGGTCGGCGAGGAAGTCGCCGCAGCCCATCTGGCCGAGGTGCCGAACGGTCAGCTGGCGGGTGTCGTGTCCGCACGCGGGTCCGGTTCGTCACATGTCGCGATTCTCGCCCGCGCGCTCGGCATACCGGCGGTGATGGGTGTCGCCGATCTGCCGCTGGGTCGTCTGGAATCACAGCAGCTGGTCGTCGACGGTTATCGCGGACAGATATTCGTCCGGCCGACAGCCGCGGCGCTGTCCGAGTTCCGGCGGCTGGAGCGCGAGGAGGAGCAGCTGCGCGAAGGCCTGCAGGAATTGGCCATGCTGCCGGCAGAAACTCCGGACGGAACCCGCATTCCGCTGTATGTGAACACCGGTCTGCTGGCGGACATTTCACCGTCCGTGCGCAGCGGCGCGGAGGGCGTCGGCCTGTATCGCACCGAAGTACCGTTCCTGATGCGCGATCGCTTCCCCGGTGAGGACGAGCAGACCAACATCTACCGGCAGGTGCTGGAGGGCTTTGCTCCGCGCCCGGTGATTCTGCGCACATTGGATATCGGCGGTGACAAGGAGCTGCCCTATTTTCCGGTACGCGAGGACAATCCCTTCCTCGGCTGGCGCGGTATCCGCATCACGCTGGATCATCCGGAGATTTTTCTGACGCAGCTGCGGGCGATTCTGCGTGCCAGCAGCGGCCTGAACAATCTGCAGCTGATGTTGCCCATGATCAGCGATGTCAACGAAGTGGACGAGGCGCTTGTTCTGATCAAGCGGGCGCATCAAGAGCTGTTGGAAGATGGTGAGCATGTCACTCTGCCGCCTGTGGGTGTCATGATTGAAGTGCCCTCGGCCGTGTATCAGATCGATGCCCTGGCGCAGCGGGTTGCCTTCTTTTCCGTGGGCACCAACGATCTTACGCAATATCTGCTGGCGGTCGATCGCAATAATTCGCGTGTCGCCGAGCTCTATCAGACCTTGCATCCCGCCGTGATCAAGGCATTGGCGCAGACCGTCGAGGGTGCGCATCGGCATGGAAAACATGTCGGTGTGTGTGGCGAGCTCGCCGGCGATCCTGCGGCGACGTTGGTGCTGCTCGGTCTCGGCGTCGACAGCCTGAGTATGAGTGTCGGCAGTCTGCCACGCGTTAAATGGGTGCTGCGGACCTTCACCCGGGAGCGGGCGCGCGAGCTGACCGCCCAGGTGATGCAGATGGAAAAAGAGATCGCCATTCGAACGCTGTTGAACAGCGCCCTGGAAGAGGCCGGGCTGGGCGGGCTGGTGCGGGCCGGACGCTGACGGCGTGTCAGCAGCGCAACCGTCGTAGTCGGCCCGGTCGTGTTTCCACGACCAGCCCCAGGCGTTCGGCGCAGCTCAGCCGACTGTCGCACAGATTCTCCATGCACAGGTCGCCCCGCGCCAGTTCCCGCTGGAGGGTGCGGCTGTCCCAGGTCAGTAGTACACACCCGCTCTCGGTATCCCGGACGGTAATCCGTGGGTCGTAACGTTCCAGCCAAAGATTAATTTCCATTTTCATCAGCAAGTTACTACAGAATTACCTGCAATCCAAAATGTAGATCATCGCTTTCTCTTCCACGATATGAAGGTGCCGCTGCCGGCCAGGAACAGCATCAGCACGGCGGCGGTGTCCATCAACCAGGGCCCCCAACTGCCGAATATGCGGCCACTGTGCAGGTCCAGTATGATGCGCTCCCAAGGCAGAATGTGTGCGCGAAAACGCATCTGTAGTGCCGTCAATTCATCTTTCGGTAGATCATCGGGCATCGACCAAGTGATGGACCGGGATTCGCCCGACCAAGGTGTCCATACCAGATAGTCAGCATCAGTCGTAAATAATTTTGCTGCCGCTTCTATGATCAACCCGCCATCAGATGATGTGCCAAGGCGCGTGATATTTTGCGGTACACCTTCGTTACGACCCAGGCGTTCAATTATTCGGCCTTGAGCCGTCAGCAATAGAATGCCGTCATCTTGTCCGACGATCAGGATGTTATTTTGCAGCGCTACGCCAACCAAGTCTCTATATTCGCCCTGCAACGCCTGTGTATTAGTGAATAGCTGCGTGTCCAATAATGTGATCGTGCCGGCTGAAGTGGTGTAGTGCTGGGCATTTGTCGGCGCCTCGATACCATACCAGTCAAGCAGCCATGCGTTGTGCACATAGAGACCGTCCAGCTTGAGATGCTCGGTATGGTTGAGCGCAATGCCGGTGATCGACAATAGAGTTACAAACAGCGCCGCGGTCAATCCGATGTAGCGATGCCAGACATACAGTGATTTGAGTTTGAATCGCTGATGTCTTCTATGGCGTGACATGCTGGGCGGCCGGTGTTTGTTCATGCAGATAGAGCGCGAGTCGTGCCAGGTTGGTCAAGGCGCGCACGGAAAGTGTGGCGCCGGAGATACCGTCGATGCGGCCGTCCAACTTGAGTCCAGCGGTCAATCCGACTTGATCGAACTGATGGGTGAAGAACGGGTATCTCACTTCCCAGCCGCGGCTCTCGCGGAATATCAGCACGCGTACCCGTTCCAATCGACCGGCATTGACGACCAGGCCGGTGGTGATGAGCTGGTCCTTGCCGATTTCATCCAGGATCCAGGCGGTGCGTTGCTCCTGTTGCCAGTAACGCATGCGCAATTGATCGGGTTCATGGTCCAGAATCTTCGCTGCGTTGATACGTATATCGGCGGTTAACCACAGTACCGCCGGTGCGGGAACATTGCCGGCAAAGACTTCATGCAGAAAGTCTTCCGGTGTTTGATAGGTGCCACCGGCCCAGGCAGACGATGTATGCATCATCAGACTGACGACAATGGCTGTCAGAATTCGCATGGTGTCTCTCATAATATTTACATGTACAGAATAGGCAGCGGGGTACGGTTGTTACCCGTACCCCGTGCCAAAATCTCGCGACCCGACAATACTGATGTCCGGCTCAGAACTGGTAGCCAACGCCGAGATTGAATCCGTTCTGGTCACGGCCGTTGTCATTGTCCTGACGTTGATAGTCCGCTTTGATGACAACATCCGGGTGCGGCCAGTAATTGACGCCGAAATCGATCTGTTTCTGTTCGCTGTCGGTTGAGTCTCCGGCACTGTTGTCCCAAAGATTGTAGCGAGCGAAGACGCCCCACTGATCATTGAGCCTGAATGAAGGCTCGATATACCAGCCGATCTGCTCGTCAGCGCCGGCAGCGGCAGGGCCAGCACCATCCAGATCCCACATGGCATACAGTGCGCGTAGACCGAATGGACCTTTGTTCACGACGCCATGCAGTTCATACAGATTGGCGCTGCCCGCTGTCGGGTCGGTGCTTTGGGTGATATCCGACTGATGTTGGAAGGTTCCGCCGAGTTCTACGCCCGGCATGCCGGTCCATTTCAGGCGCGCTGTGTAGGCAAGGTCCTTTGCGGATGCTTCGCTGGTCTTCTGGCGTCCGTCACGCGGCTTGTAACTTGTGCCTGAAGTCGCGAGACCTTCATGCACCGCGACGTCGTAACTGAAGCCGCTGCCGAGTTCGCCGCCCAGCGCTGCGCCACCCGCCCACCAAGTCGCCGGAATGATGTTCTTTTCGACCGGATTGCGTTCCACACCATAGAAGGTATTGGGTTCGTGGGTCTCGTTCATGATGCCGACCGGCAGGAGGAAGACGCCGGCCTTGGCACGGTGACGGTCATTCAGGTCGAATTCGACGTAGACCTGTTCGAGCTCGATTTCGCCATTCTTGCCATCGCCGGCGATAGAATGCTCCAGCTCCAGCTCGGAGAAAAATCGAATGCGGTCGTTGAACTGGTGACCAAAAAACAAGACAAAGCGATGGAAGTCCAGTTCGTCTTTGTCGCCGGCACCGCCTTTGCCTTCCAGGTTGTTGTAGTGCAGCTCGCCGTAACCGCCGATCTGGGTGCGCTCGGCCCAGCCGGCACCGCTACTGCCGTGACCGTTGCCGGCACTGGCTGTACTGACCTGCTCCAGTGCTTCACCGGTGGCCTCGAC
>JBFEJM010000240.1:0-4377 GCA_041553175.1 Gammaproteobacteria bacterium
AGGGCGCTGCCAACCACGACGGCATCGGCAACGGCTGCAACATCCGCCGCGGACTGCGCATCGCGTA
Organism: Gammaproteobacteria bacterium; assembly: GCA_041553175.1. Classification (GTDB taxonomy): domain Bacteria; phylum Pseudomonadota; class Gammaproteobacteria; order Thiohalobacterales; family Thiohalobacteraceae; genus JAHJQQ01. Next base: position 68 of record JBFEJM010000240.1, read on the forward strand.
TACCAAAGCCGACACCGACGGGAATCGTTGTCAGTTTGCGGATACTCGCGAGCTTGTCGGCCACCGCGGCGACATCCAACCTGTTGGCGCCGGTGACACCCTTGAACGACACGTAGTAGAGAAAACCGCTCGCGACCGCCGCGATCTTGCGCACGCGATCGTCGCTGGTCGAGGGCGACAACAGGAAAATCGGATCGACGTCCACCGCCTTCAGTTCATCCAGAAACAGAGCGGCTTCTTCCGGTGGCAGATCGACCGTCAACACACCGTCCACACCCGCCGTCCGCGCCGCCTGCGCAAAGGCGCGGTAACCCATGACCTCGATCGGATTCAGATAGCCCATGAGAATCACCGGCGTGTCCTGATCCTGCTCGCGGAAGCGTTTCACCATATCCAGGATGTGATGCAGACTGACATGGTGTTTAAGCGCGCGCTCGCAGGCGGCCTGAATGACCGGACCGTCCGCCATGGGATCGGAGAACGGGACCCCGAGTTCGATCAGATCAGCACCTGCCGCAACCATGGCGTGCATCAGCGGAACCGTTGTCTCCGGCCGCGGATCGCCGGCCGTGACATAGGGTATCAGTGCCTTGCGGCCGCTTTTCGCCAGCGTCGCGAAGCGTCCGGCGATCCTGCTCATACCGTAATACCCTCGCGCGCCGCCACGGTGTGGATGTCTTTGTCACCGCGACCGGACAGGTTGATGACAATGATCTGATCTTCGCGCATCGTGGGCGCCAGCTTCATCGCATACGCCAGGGCATGACTGGACTCAAGCGCGGGAATGATGCCCTCGATGCGGGTCAGGCTGTGGAAAGCCTCGAGCGCCTCGTCATCGGTCACCGCGACATACTGCGCACGACCGATATCCTTCAGCCAGGCATGCTCGGGACCGACGCCGGGGTAATCCAGGCCGGCGGAAATCGAATGGGTTTCGATAATCTGACCGTCGCGGTCTTCCATCAGGTAGGTGCGGTTGCCGTGCAGCACGCCTGGCGTGCCCGCATTCAGCGGCGCCGCATGATGGCCGGTGGCGATACCATCGCCGCCGCCTTCGACACCATACATAGCCACTTCGCCGTCGCCGAGGAAGGGATGGAACAATCCGATCGCGTTCGACCCGCCGCCGACGCAGGCCACCAGGGCGTCCGGCAGACGGCCGGCCTGATCGAGGATCTGAGTACGCGCCTCACGCCCGATCACGGCCTGAAAATCGCGCACCATGGCCGGATAGGGATGCGGTCCGGCCACCGTTCCGATGATGTAGAACGTGTTGTCGACATTGGTCACCCAATCGCGCATGGCCTCATTGAGTGCATCCTTGAGGGTTTTGGAACCCGATTCGACCGCCACCACCTCGGCCCCGAGCAGACGCATGCGATAGACATTGATAGCCTGACGCTTGATGTCCTCGGCGCCCATGTAGATCACGCATTCCATACCGAGCCGCGCGGCCACGGTCGCGGTCGCGACACCGTGCTGACCGGCACCGGTCTCACCGATCACACGGGTCTTGCCCATGTGGCGGGCCAGCAGCCCCTGCCCCATGGTGTTGTTGATCTTGTGCGCGCCGGTGTGATTCAGATCCTCGCGTTTGAGATAGATCTGCGCACCACCCAGCCGTGCGCTCCAGCGCTCGGCATGATAGAGCGGCGATGGCCGTCCGACGTACTGGGCCAGATCGCGATCGAGCTCGGCCAGGAATTCCGGATCGTCGCGCAGGCGTGCATAGGCCTGCTGCAACTCCTCGATCGGTTCCATCAGTGTTTCCGCGACAAACCGACCGCCATAGGGCCCGAAATGCCCGTTGACGTCCGGAAACTCACTCCAATTGGTTGGCACAGCTATCGGGTTAGTGGTCGCCACGCTCTACTCCTCGGAAAAATTCCGCCATTTTGTTTGCGTCCTTGACACCTTTGGCCGCTTCGACCCCGCTGCTCACATCCACCGCGAACGGTCGCACTTGCTTGACGGCCTTACTCACGTTGCCGGGGTCGAGGCCACCGGCCAGGATCACCGGCCTGTCACGTTCGGCCGGAACGCGACTCCAATCAAACTGTTCGCCACTTCCCCCCGGTACCGCGGCATGATAGGCATCGAGCAGAAAACCTGCCGCGCCGGGATAGGCCCGCATGGCGGCCGCGACATCCAACTCCGGCCGCATGCGCAGGGCCTTCAGATACGGGCGCCCGAACTGCGCGCAATACCCGTCTGGCTCGTCACCGTGGAACTGCAGCAGATCCAGCCCAACCCGCCCAGCCACATCCCGCACGACTGCCGCGTCCGCATCAACGAACAGCCCGACCCGGGTGACGAAGGGGGGCAATGCGGCCAGGATTTCCTTGGCCTGGGCGACATCGACAGCGCGCGGACTGGCGGGATAGAAGACGAGCCCGATCGCATCAGCACCCAACTCCGCCGCACATACACCGTCCTGAGCACGGGTGATGCCGCAGATTTTAACGCGCGTGCGCACTGTGGGGCTACCTGAGTTCACACTGATTTTCCGTCGATTTGCCGCGATCCGGTCGGGAATTGTCTATTGTGCCACCGCCCTTGCCTCAACCGCCAGCCGGATATCGAGCCGTCGCGGTTAACCCAGATGCGGCAGTACCGGCGTTTGCGGGATATCGAACGGTGCCCGGTAGCGGACCTGCACGAGATATAACCCGCCTGCCGGCGCGGTAACTCCGCCGACAGCGCGATCCCGCGCTTGCAATACCTGTTCGACCCACTCAACCGGCTGGTCACCACGTCCGACCGCCATCAGCGTGCCGGCGATGTTGCGCACCATATGATGCAGGAAGGCATTGGCAGCCACATCGAGATAAATGAAATCGCCGGAGCGCGTGAGTGACAAGGTATAGATTTCACGCACCGGGTGGTGTGCCTGACAGGCCAGAGCCCGGAACGACGAGAAGTCATGCTCGCCCAGCAGCGCTCGACCGGCTGCCGCCATTCGCGCGACGTCGAGCGCGCGGTGTTCCCAGGCCACACGGCCCCGCAGCAAAGCGGGCCTGACCATCCGATTCAGGATGATGTAACGGTACTGACGACCGATGGCACAGAAGCGGGCATGGAAATCGTCCGCCACCGGTTGCGCCCAGGTGATACAGACTTCCGGCGGCAGATTCGAGTTCACGCCCAGAATCCAGGACCGCATGCTGCGGGGCGCAGCGGAGTCGAAATGCACAACCTGAGCCGTCGCATGGACGCCGGCGTCGGTGCGGCCCGCGCACACGACTTCGACGGGGTGGTCAGCCACCCGCGACAGGGCCTGTTCGACGCTGGCCTGCACGCTGCTCGCATGCGGCTGGCGCTGCCAGCCCGAAAACCGGTTCCCGTCGTATTCAATACCCAGCGCGATCCGCATCCGCCGCCTTCATTTCTTCGTCATATAACCGGCCGGCATAGTAGCAGACCTGAGACCAAACCCCAGTGGATCCGGTTTTCTAGAGATACAGCGCAACGGTAAACATCATTATCAGCAAGAAGGGCACAAGCCATTGCCACAGCGGGACAGGCGCCTGTTCCGGCAGGTGCAGCGTGCCAGCGCCGGCATCCGCCTGTTGCAGCGCCTGCAACATCACGCGCTCACCCGTATGTGCCAGCCGTTCAAGCCGTGGCCGTCCCGTGGTTTCCGCCAACGCGGCGCTGGCCATGTCCTGGACTTTCGGCACAGCCTCCAGTGCCAATACCAATCGCACAGCGAACCGACTGTCGTCCAGTCCCAGGCGCCGCGCGGGCCGGCCAAACCATAGCAGCCCGGCCAGCAACTCACCGCGGGGTGTTGTCACCAATAACAGATGCACCGCGGTGACTATCGCGAGAAGCACCGCGACGCGCAGCGTCCCTTGTTGAACGCCTTCGACTGACGGTGACCAGCGACCGAATTCGGGAATCAGCGCCTCCCCCGGAGTGAAGCCGAGGTACAAGACGAAAATCGCAACCAGGAGCCAACGAATGCGACGCATCATTCCCGCAAAATCGCGCCATTTGAATTCACACGGCGAAATGATGAACCATAGCCCGAGCGCTCCGATAAGTGCGCCTCCGGTCAGGATCAGTGGAATACGCGCACTTGCAACACCGGTGATCACGACCAAAAGAGACAGAATGCGCACCGGCGGTACTATGGAGAACGGGGCCATCTCAAGGTGCATCCACTTATCTACAGTCGCCGGATGGGTAACCGGGGTATCAGGGCATCCATCCTGCCACGCATAGCCGAAAAAAGAAAAACCCCGGGATGCGCGGCATCCCGGGGTTAATCAATCCGTGGATCAGGATACTTTCTGCAACAGCGACTG
>JBFEJM010000241.1:0-4338 GCA_041553175.1 Gammaproteobacteria bacterium
ACAGGCATTCTGCGATGAAGCGAGCAACCTGTTTGAGCTGTTCCCGCGCAGTGGGAACTGCGAGTCTTGCGAGCGCGCAGAATGCCGAGAAGCGCAGGGAACCCCTCGCAGAGGGGCAAGCCGTCGGGTGCCCTTTCTTTTGGTTCGTTTTCTTTGGGCAAGCAAAGAAAATGAACCCGCCCAGCCAGGGCGGAACAAAGGCCAATAAAGTAGCGAAGAGTATGAACTCGCGAAGCCGGCTGCGGCATAAAAACATCCAGCGCAATACGCCGCGCTATTGCGCCCTACAAACCGCCATCCACATTCCGCTGCAACCAATATTCCAGCAACGTCAGATGCCACAGCTTGCTGCCCAGAATCCGCGTGTGCTGCCCCTCCGGATCAGCCAGCAACCGCTCCACATAGCTGCGCTGATACAGGCCGCGATTGCGGCAAGCCTGTGAATCCACAATATCGCGCATGAAGTCGAGAAATTCCCCGCGCACATATTTCAACGCCGGCACCGGGAAATAACCCTTGGGCCGATCGATCACCGCATCCGGCACAATGCCACGCGCGATTTTCTTCAACACATGCTTGCCGCCCGATCCCAGCTTGAGCTCGGGCGGCATTCGCGCGGCCAGTTCGACCAATTGATGATCGAGAAAGGGCACCCGCGCCTCCAGCCCCCAGGCCATGGTCATGTTGTCCACGCGTTTGACCGGATCGTCGACAATCAATGTGGTTGCGTCCAACCGCAACACGCGATCGATATAGTCATCGGCATCCGCTTCCGCCAGCCGCGCAGCAATGGCGGCGGAGGTATAGTCCGGCCCCTGCAGCTGCGGTGCGATCATGTCCGCGAATTCGTCATGGTCACGATCGAAATAATGCACGCGAAAACGTTCCAGATCGGTTCCGCTTTCGGCAGCCATGCGCGGGTACCAGAAATAACCGCCGAACACCTCGTCCGCGCCCTGCCCGCTCTGCACCACCTTGACCGTCTTCGACACCTGTTCGGACAACAGATAGAACGCCACCGCGTCCTGTCCGAACATGGGTTCGGCCATGTTGTCCACCGCCTCCGGCAATCGCTTCAGGACTTCGTTGTTGGGAATGCGATATTTATGGTGGCGGGTCGCATAGCGTTCGACCACCTGATCGGAATATTCGAACTCGCTGCCCTTTTCTTCCGGCTGATCCTCGAAGCCGACCGAGAAAGTCAGCAGATCCTCGACACCGGCCTCGGCCAGCAACGCCACCAGCAGACTGGAATCCAGGCCACCGGACAGCAACACGCCGACCGGGACATCGGCGATCTGGATACGCTTGCGCACGGCGTCGCGCAACGCGTCATGGATCGCCTCGATCCATTCGTTTTCGTTCAACGGCCGTTCTGGACGGGTCGCCTTGAGTCGCCAGTAGCGGCGCAACGTCTTGCGGCCGTCGTCCTCGATGGTCATCGAATGACCCGGCGGCAGTTTGCGGATGCCGCGCAGAATCGTGCGCGGCGCGGGGATCACCGCATGCAATGTGAACTGATGATGGAGTGCAACCGGATCGATGGCGGTATCGACATCACCCGCGGCGAGCAAGGCCTGAGTGGACGACGCAAAACGGAACTGATTGCGGCCGAAGCTGTAATACAGCGGTTTGATGCCGAAGCGGTCGCGGGCCAGAAACAGACGGCCGCGTTCCGTGTCCCAAATGGCGAAGGCGAACATGCCGTGCAGCCGCTCGACGCATTGTTCGCCCCAGGCGGCATAGGCCTTGAGAATGACTTCGGAATCACCGTGGGAAAAGAAGTGATAACCGAGCCCGCGCAACTCGTCGCGCAGCTCGGGATAGTTGTAGATGGTGCCGTTGAACACCAGCGCGAGATCGAGTTCCTGATCGATCAGCGGCTGATTGGAATGCGGTGACAGATCGATCACCGCCAGGCGCCGGTGACCGAAGGCCAAAGGGCCGTCGGAATGCGTGCCTTCGTGATCGGGACCGCGCCGCGCGAGTTGCGCGGTCATGCGGCCGATCAGACCCAGGTCGGGCGATCGTCCATCGAAGCGCAATTCACCGCATATGCCGCACATGATCTATCCAATTATCCAATGGGGACAGAATCTGATTCCGTCCTCATGTCCGGATTGGACGACAGGCATCACCCCTGCGGCACGACACTGAGTTTGGACACGACCTGTTTGACGCCCTTCACATTGCGCGCGATCTGCACCGCCCGGCTGGCCGCCGCCTGACTCCGCACCTTGCCGTACAGGGTCACGACACCGCGATAGGTATCGACATTGATATCGAGCGCCCTGACCAGATCGTCCTGCACGTAACGGGTGTTGATGGTCGAGGTGATGGTCGCATCCGAACTGATTTCACCCACACTGCGTTCGTCTTTCCCGACCGCATAACCCCCGGCGGCGGCGCCACCGACCACAAGGGCCGCACAACCCGCCAGCGCAGACAGGGCGCCGATCAGCAGCAGGGACATCATCAATCGTTTCATCTTGAAGGTAACTCCATGGAAAAGTTTGTCCGCATTATGCGTTTGTCCGCCCCCAACCGCCACCTCCGGGCGTCAGAATGAGAAGGCGATCACCTGCGCCGACCTCTACACTGAATTTCGCCGGCTGCGCTGCACCATTCAGATAATTCTCACCGGCGGCCGCAGCCTCGCCACCGGCCAGACCCCAGGGCCCGTGGGCACGGCGTTCACTCAGCACAGTAACCCGCGCCGGCGTCAGGTATTCATACTCGCGAACAAGTCCGTCACCACCCGCATGCTGTCCCGCGCCCCCCGAACCAACGCGGATCTGATAACGCACCACCCGCAGCGGATAATTCTGTTCCAGCACCTCCACCGGTGTGTTCAGGGTATTGGTCATGTGCGACTGCACCGCACTCAAGCCGGGCGCCGTCGGTCCTGCGCCCATGCCGCCGCCGACGGTTTCGTAGTAGTCCCAACTGCCCTTCGGCGTGCGCGCACCCATGGCGAGGTTGTTCATGGTGCCCTGACTCGCCGCCGGGATCCGTTCGGGCACCGCCTGCGCCAACGCGCCCAGCACGACATCGACGATGCGGCTGCTGGTCTCGACATTACCGGCGGCCACCGCCGCCGGACGCTGCGCATGCAGGAGACAACCCTGCGGTGCGTGCAGGGCGATACGCCGAAAGCTGCCGGCACAGGCCGGAGTGTGAGCCGGCATCAGACAGCGGAACGCGTAATACACCGCGGCTGCGGCCACCGACAGCGGACAGTTGATGTTGCCCGCCACCTGCGCGGCGGTACCGGTAAAGTCCACCTCGATGGCGCCACTGCCCGCGACCCGAACACAGACTGCGATCGGTACATCGCGCTGCCCCTGACCATCGTCATCCATGACATCGGTGAAGCAGTAGTCGCCCGCCGGCAGCACTGCCAGCGCGTCGGTGGCGAGCCGTTCCGCGTAGTCGTTCAACGCCGCCACCGCCCGCAGATAACGCTCGCATCCCCACCCGGCGACCAGTTCCGTCAAACGGGCCACGCCACTGCGGTTGGCACTGATCTGAGCGGAGAAATCGCCCTGCGCACCGCGCGGATTGGCCGTCTCATCGGTGATGCGGGAAAAGAATGCGCTATCCAGTGCGCCGCGCCGGATCAACAGCGAGGGCGGAATGACCAGACCTTCTTCATCCAGCCGTTGCGACACCGGCATGGAGCCCGGCGCGCTGGCGCCGATGTCGGCATGATGCGCACGGTTGGCAACGAAGCCGACCCGCTGCCCGGCCACGAACACGGGCGCGATCAGGGTGACGTCCGGCAGGTGGGTGCCGCCGAGAAAGGGATCGTTGACGATGACCATGTCGCCCGGCGACCAGTCGATTGCGCCGATCAGATCGCGCATGGCAAAGGCCATGCTGCCCAGGTGCACGGGTATGTGCGCGGCCTGCGCGCAGAGTTCGCCGGCGGCATCGAACACCGCGCAGGAGAAATCCAATCGATCGCGGATATTCGGCGAAAACGCACTGCGTCGCAGCACCGCGCCCATCTCATCACAGATGGACTCGATCCGGCTGGAGAATACGCTCAGTTCGATGGGGTCCATGTTCACACTTCGCTTCGGATTCAGCATCCGTATTCACACCAGAGTACACAGAGATCTTGGAGATTACCGCCGGCGAGAAAAGATTCTCTCTGCACCCTTTGTGTTCTCTGGTGTGCAATCAGTTGTTCCGTCCACCACCCATGCGGCGACTCCACCCATCCACCGCGCCGGGCTGTCCGAGGCCTCCCGTTGAACGGGTCCCCGGCGTTGTAACAGGTCGGTAACCTTAGCAAAATGCCCCGGCCAGCGAAGCGTCAAAGTCTCCATTGAC
>JBFEJM010000242.1:0-4291 GCA_041553175.1 Gammaproteobacteria bacterium
AGCCGGCTTCTTCTTCGCAGCTGCCTTCTTCCTGGTCGCTGGTTTCTTTTTCGCCGTCGTCTTCTTCTTGCCACTCACCTTTTTCCTGGTGACAGCCTTGCGTGCGACCTTTCCTTTCTTTTTCGCGCTGGACTTCTTCTTTGCTACCGCCTTCTTGGCGGCCTTCTTGACGACTTTCTTCTTCGCGACCTTTCCTTTCGCGATGCGCTTCTTGGCGGAGACTTTCTTCTTCGCCGCGGCCTTTTTCTTTACCGCCGCCTTCTTGGTTACTTTTTTCTTGACTACTTTCTTCTTGGCAGCAGCCTTTTTAGTCACTGCTTTTTTGGCCGCCTTCTTAGTTGCCGCTTTCTTGGCCGCCGGTTTCTTGGTTGCCGCCTTCTTGGCAGCGGGCTTGGCGGACTTGCCGCTGGCGGCAGCCGCTTTGGTCGCCGTCTTCTCGCCGCTTGCTTTGGCGGACTGCTTCTTGCCGCTGTCCTTCTTGGCGGCGAGACTCGCCGCACGCTGTGCGGCTATTGCCTTGGCTGCCGACTTGCGCGCCACTTTCGGCTGCCGTACCGGGCTGCGGTTCGCTGCCAGCTCATCGAAGATGCGGGTCACCGCGGCAAAGATGTGTTCGATCTCGCCGACGCCCTGAACCGTGCGCAGCTTGCCCTGGGCGTTGTAGTACTCGACCAGGGGTGCGGTCTGGCTTTCATACACGCGCAGACGGTTGCCGATGGTCTCTTCATTGTCGTCGGCCCGATGGTGCAGATTGCCGCCGCACATGTCACAAATGCCGTCCACGCGCGGTGGCGCCAGATAGACATTGCAGGCCCAGCCGCAGGAGGCGCAGGTGCGGCGCCCGGTCAAGCGCTGCATCAGCGCGTCCAGATCGACGTCGATCAGCAGGGTCATTTCGAGCGGTTTGCCGATTTCCGCCAGCAGCTGGTCCAGTGCCTGCGCCTGCGGGGTGTTGCGCGGGAAGCCGTCCAGGATGAACCCGTTGTGGGTGTCACGTTCGGCCAGGCGTTCACGAATCATGCCCAGCACCACTTCGTCGGAGACCAGTTGTCCGGCATCCATGGCGGCCTTGGCCAGGCGTCCCAGCGGCGTACCGGCAGCGACTGCGGCGCGCAACAGGTCGCCTGTTGATATTTGTGGGATTTTGTAGCGTTCCTCGAGCAGCTTGCCCTGCGTCCCCTTCCCGGACCCGGGTGCACCTAATAGTACGATTCTCATGGTGGTAGTTGACTCCCTGGTCATGTGATTTGTTGTTTTCCCCGGCAAACTTAAGTTTTTTCCATGGGCGTATACAATTTTTTAGATGGCCCCGGCCGTTGCGTCCGTTTAAGCTACCCTCACCGACCTGCTTAAGTCAACGAAGTGCATGGAAAAAATTCTCGTTTGGGCTATGCTTCAAGCCCCTGGTCCGGTGCGCCCGGTCGTCGGCGCCGTCAACCGGTCCGGACGCGTATCCCGATTATCCTGTGGCATCCCGTTCGCTGGCAGAGCTGACATATGAGTCAAATTCCAGATTTCAACGAGAGCGAGCTGTGGACGGTAGAAACGTCCCTGCGTGAGCGTTACGGCCGCGACATCGAGGTCCAGCAGGCCGAAACCGAGGTCCGCCTCAATCTGCACACGACCAATCTCGACACCTGCCCGGCACTGTACTGGCAGGAGGATGGCTGCCACTTCCTGGTGGTCAAGACCGGTGCGGAGCGCTACCGCTGCCAGTTTTTCTACCGCGTCCACCAGGTCTACGGCACCGGCATTCCGGAGTACGACAATCTCACCGAGTGCGTCGTGACTCTGCTGCAGGTGCAGGCGGACCACACCGCCAAGACGTTTGAGAAGGAACAGAAGGGCAGTTAGATTTTCGCGCCGTCGGCTTCGCCGCAAGCGGGGGGCGTCTCCCCCGTTCGCGGCGGCGGACGGACTGTAGCAAGCAGCATCAACAATGCAACCAGTACGAGGGAGTTACCACATGGCCAGCAAGAAAGCGCCAAAGAAAAACGCCTTTTACGCCCAGTCCGGCGGCGTCACAGCAGTCATCAATGCCAGCGCCTGCGGCGTCATCGAGACCGCGCGCAAGCACAAGGACAAGATCGGCAAGGTCTATGCCGGCCGCAATGGCATCATCGGTGCCCTGACCGAAGACCTCATCGATACCAGCAAGGATTCCGCCTCCGCCATCAGGGCGCTGCGCCACACACCGTCGGGCGCGTTCGGTTCCTGCCGCTTCAAGCTCAAGAGCCTGGAGCAGAATCTGGCCGAGTACGAACGCCTGATCGAGGTGTTCAAGGCGCACAACATCGGTTACTTCTTCTACAACGGTGGCGGCGACTCGGCCGACACCTGCTACAAGGTCTCGCAGCTGTCCGAGAAGATGGGTTATCCGGTCCAGGCCATCCATGTGCCGAAGACGGTCGACAACGACCTGCCCATCACCGACAACTGCCCCGGCTTCGGCTCAGTCGCCAAGTACATCGCAGTCAGCACCCGTGAGGCCAGCTTCGACGTCGCCTCGATGTGCAAGACCTCGACCAAGGTGTTCATTCTGGAAGTGATGGGCCGCCATGCCGGCTGGATCGCCGCGGCCGGCGCGCTCGCCTCCACTCCGGACACCGAGATCCCGATTGTGGTGCTGTTCCCGGAAATCACCTTTGACCGCGACAAGTTCCTGAAGAAGGTCGACGGCCTGGTGAAGAAACATGGTTACTGCACGGTGGTGGTGTCCGAGGGCGTAAAGGGCCCGGACGGCAAGTTCCTGGCCGACCAGGGTCTCAAGGACGCCTTCGGCCATGCCCAGCTCGGCGGTGTTGCGCCGGTGGTCGCCTCCATCGTCAAGGACGGCCTGGGCCTGAAGTATCACTGGGGCGTGGCGGATTACCTGCAGCGTGCCGCGCGGCATATCGCCTCCAAGACCGACGTCGACATGGCCTATGCCATGGGCAAGGCCGCAGTGCAATTCGCCCTGAAAGGCCACAACTCGGTCATGCCGACGGTCGATCGCATCTCCAATAAGCCCTTCAAATGGAAGGTCGGTATGGCCCCGCTGTCCAAGGTAGCCAATGTCGAGAAGATGATGCCGGCCAATTTCATTACCAAGGACGGCTTTGGCATTACCGCCAAGTGCCGGGAATACATGGAGCCGCTCATCAAGGGTGAGGACTACCCACCCTACAAGAACGGCATGCCGCAGTATGTACGGCTGAAGAATGTGGCCGTGCCGAAAAAACTGCCAACGTTCACACTGAAGTAACTTGTCGTATACAAAGGGGCCTTCGTGCCCCTTTGTAGTTTTTTATCCTGGTACCGCCGCGGCGGCCCACAGATTCGATTGTTGAAGGACTGACATGAACATCGATCGAGCGCGCGAACTGCTGCAGGTGCAGACCAGTCTCGGCAGTGGCTACAACCGGAACTCGGCCCGCCTGATCCTGGCCGAGATCCAGCGCGAGCACGGCCAGGCGGCGGTCGACCGGCTGATCCGCGAGCTGGATCTGGAAAAAGCGTTTGGATTCGCACCCGGCACGGCGTTCAAGGCACCTTGATGGGACTCAACTTGATCCGTGTCAATGTTGACTACATAAGCATTAGCTAATAATCACCCGAACTATCACCCCAAAGTACGGAGGAAATTACATGTCTGCTGGGCTCATCTTTGCACTGCTCTGCGCGGCAGGTGCGATCGTATACGGCGCGCTGTCCGTCAGCTGGATCCTGGCCAAACCGGCCGGGAACGCCCGCATGCAGGAAATCGCTGCGGCCGTACAGGAAGGCGCCAAGGTCTACCTCAACCGGCAGTACACCACGATCGGCATCGCCGGCATCGTTCTGTTCCTCGCCATCGGCTTCTCCAAGATCGGCTGGGCCACGGCCATCGGCTTCCTGATCGGTGCGGTCCTGTCCGGTCTGGCCGGCTATATCGGCATGAATGTCTCCGTACGGGCGAACGTTCGCACGGCGGCGGCGGCCGAGCATGGTCTGGACGCGGCCATGCAAGTGGCCTTTCGCGGTGGCGCCATCACCGGCATGCTGGTGGTCGGTCTGGGCCTGCTCGGTGTGGCCGGCTACTATGGCCTGCTGCTCATGCAGGGTGCGGAAGATCCGTTGCATCCGCTGATCGGCCTGGCCTTTGGCGGCTCGCTGATCTCCATCTTCGCGCGACTGGGCGGCGGCATTTTCACCAAGGGCGCGGACGTCGGCGCCGACCTGGTGGGTAAGGTCGAGGCCGGTATACCGGAGGACGATCCCCGTAATCCCGCGGTAATAGCTGATAACGTAGGTGATAACGTCGGCGATGTCG
>JBFEJM010000243.1:0-4269 GCA_041553175.1 Gammaproteobacteria bacterium
AAAACCATTCGCGCGAAATCCACGGCGCCCCAGGGAGCGGGGCCTACAGTGTTCTTGGCTGCAGCCCGGGGCTACAGTCGCAATGCTTCCGGATGATTTTCGGCAAGCAGAGCGTGTTTTCCGTGGCCACAGTGTTTTTCCTTCGTGCGCCCGGTATCCACTCGGGGCGCCTTCGTGTTTAAATCATGCCCCATGAACCAAGACGACTTCGACATCAATACCGATGACCGCCCCAGTCGCTCGCAACTCAAACGCGAGGCCGAGGCGCTGCAGGATCTCGGCCGCGAACTGGTGCAACTGCCGCAAGCCAGACTCGATCGCATCGAACTGCCGGACGACTTGCGTCAAGCGGTGGACCTGGCGCGCCGTATCACCGCGCATGGCGGCAAACGCCGACAAATGCAGTTCATCGGCAAACTCATGCGTAAGATCGATGCCGAGCCCGTACGCGCCCAACTCGAGGCGATGCAGCAGGCCGATCGCCGTGCCGCGCAACACTTCCACCAACTCGAGGCGCTGCGTGACCGGCTTGTAACCGAAGGTGATGCCGCGCTGGGGGATATTCTCGAACGCTTTCCCCATGCCGATCGCCAACATCTGCGCAATCTGATTCGCCAGGCGCAACAGGAGCATGCCAAAAACAAACCACCGGCCGCTGCGCGAACGCTGTTCAAGTATCTGCGCGAGCTGGATGAACATACCGCTTGACCGCAATGTCGCGCGAAGTAGGTACGGCAGGGCGCATCAGCGGCAACTTCGGGTAATGCGCCGGATGTTTTGGCTACACTGAAGTTAAACATTCGGCGCAATACGCTTCGCTATTGCGCCCTACAGGATTCGTTTCTATATCCGCGCCGCTGTCGCATCCATTTCGGCTGAAGTTCTTCAGCCCGCGCTGGTACCGCCCACCGTCAATCCATCCACCCGCAGGGTGGGCTGACCCACGCCGACCGGCACACTCTGACCTTCCTTGCCGCAGGTACCGACACCCTGATCGAGCTGCAGATCATTACCCACCATGGAAACGCGCGTAAGCACATCCGGGCCATTGCCGACCAGCGTCGCGCCTTTCACCGGACGGGTGATTTTGCCCTTCTCGATCAGATAGGCCTCACTGGCGGAGAAAACGAATTTGCCGGAGGTGATATCCACCTGTCCGCCGCCGAAATTGACCGCATACAGCCCCTTGTCGACGGAACGGATGATCTCTTCCGGATCCGATTCGCCGGCCAGCATATAGGTATTGGTCATGCGCGGCATGGGCAGATGCGCATAGGACTCACGGCGGCCGTTACCGGTCGCGGCAACGCCCATCAGACGGGCATTCATCTTGTCCTGCATGTAACCCTTCAGCACACCCTTTTCGATAAGTGTCGTGCACTCGGTCGGCGTACCTTCGTCATCGATATTGAGTGAACCGCGGCGACCGGGCAGCGTGCCGTCATCGACCACGGTACAGAGTTCAGACGCGACCTTCTGGCCGACGCGGCCGCTGAAGGCGGAGGTTCCCTTGCGGTTGAAATCACCTTCCAGGCCATGCCCGATCGCTTCATGCAACAGCACGCCGGGCCAGCCGGGGCCCAGCACGACGGTCATATTGCCGGCCGGCGCATCGACCGCATCCAGATTGAGCAGCGCCTGCCGCACCGCCTCATGCGCGTGCACAAAGGCACGGTCATCAGCAAACATTTCATAGCCACCGCGTCCGCCGCCACCGCTGCTGCCCTGCTCGCGCCGGCCGTTGTGTTCGGCGATCACAGACACATTCATGCGCACCAGCGGCCGCACATCCGCGGCGAGCGTACCGTCGCTGGCCGCGACCAGAATCACCTCATGCACACCCGCGATACTCACGATCACCTGCTGAACGCGCGGGTCCTGACGCCGCGCCTCGGCATCGACACGTTTGAGCAGATCGACCTTCTCATCCGCCGTCATGGAGTCAAGTGGATCGACCGGCCGGTAAAGACCCAGCTCGCCGGTCGGACGCCAGGCCTGCAACTGCGCCTCGCGCCCGCTGCGCGCGATCGCGCGCGCGGCCTGCGATGCCTCCAACAGCGCCGGCAGAATGATTTCGTCGGAGTAGGCGAAACCGGTCTTGTCACCGCTGATGGCGCGCACCCCGGCACCCTGCTCGATACTGTGGTTGCCTTCTTTGACGATACCGTCTTCCAGCACCCACGACTCGAACCGGGTGGACTGGAAATACAGATCGGCGCTGTCGATGGCATGGCCCAACAACTTGTCGAGGACGGTGTTGAGGTCGTTGTCACCGATACCGGCGGGGGCAAGCAAGCGCTCGCGGGCAAGTTCTAGTGTGGAAGCCGTCATGGAATGAGATTCATCACTGCAAAAGGGAGTCAAAGGTACGCGAAGGGGGTGCTTGGACTCAACCCCCTCGGCTGTGGTGGTGGATCGTAATAATTTGGAAGGCTAAGGCGCGCAGGGAGAGATTCCCATAGATGGAATACGGGGCTGATTCCCGCCGCGCCTGATTATACCTTCATCATGAGAGGGTTTCTCTGTTTGAACCACTGCCAAGACCTTACTTCGCGTGCCTTCCGTGCCTTGATGTCGGGTAGTCCGCGACATCAGCCGGAACTACCTTCCGCAATACAGATGCCGGTGATCAATGGCCGGGAAATGACGGCGGGTACTGCGCACGCGCCCCAGATCGATCTCGGCCAGCACCACGCCCGACCCGCGCGGCAGACGGTCCAGCACGGTACCCCAGGGATCAACGATCATGGCATCGCCGTGCGTCTCGCGGCCGTTGACATGATAGCCACCCTGCGCCGCTGCCAGCACGTAGCACAGGTTTTCGATAGCGCGTGAACGCACCAGTGCCTCCCAATGCGCGCGCCCGGTGATGGCGGTAAACGCCGACGGAACCGCGATCAGTTCCATGCCCTGATCAAGCATCGCCCGGAACAGCTCGGGGAAACGCAGGTCGTAACAGACCGCCAGACCGAGTTTACCGAATGGCGTATCCACCACCGCCAGCTCGGTCCCGGCCTCGATGGTTTCCGACTCGGTGTAGCGCTCGTCACTACCGACCACCTGCACGTCGAACAGGTGAATCTTGTCGTAGCGGGCGACGCGCTTACCCTTGTCGTCATAGACCAGACAGGCCGCGCGTACTTTTTTCGGATCCGTGGCAACCAACGGTATGGTTCCGCCGACCAGCCAGACACCATGCCGTTTCGATTGCTGCGCAAGGAAATCCTGGATGGGGCCGCTGCCGTCGGCTTCGCGCACCGCCACCTTGTCGGTTTCCTTCAGGCCCATAATGGCGAAATTTTCCGGCAGGACGACGAGTTTCGCCCCCTGCTTGCTGGCCTGATAAATCAGTTTCTCGACCTCGAACAGATTGGCACCGACATTGGGCCCGGAAGCCATCTGCAGACACGCGACCTTGGTCATGGCGTCACCTCCGCCCGCGGCACAGCGGTCGGGACCGAACCATCACTCCGTCGACGTGACCCGCCGGCGCAAAGGCTTTCAGTTCGTTCTGAAATGGGTGCGAGTCGCATCTGTTCTTTCCTGCTAGTCATCTGTTGCCTTTGCCTTACTCTTGGTGTCTGCACTGACCGCATCATTTGGCAAGGGTTTGAACTGCGGTTCCTGCCAACTTCCGGTCACGGTGTACTGATAGCGGGTAAAACTGGTGAGTCCTTCCATCTGCTGCGCAAACAGTTTATCGGCCAGCAGCAGCGCGGCTCCAACCACCGGACCTCCCGCCAGCGCGCCGGCGATGGGCAAGGTCGACTGGACCTCGGGAATCACGGTGACCAGCTGATCGTAGTCCTGGCGCGCCAGCCCGGTCCGGCCGGAGATTTCTATTCGCGCCGACGGCCCCTCGATGACCAGATCATTGGTGTAGGCATCTGAATCGAGCAGGGTGAAATGCCCGTCGATCCGGTCGAAGCTGAAACCCTTCTCGAACACATCACTGAAATCCAGCGCCAGCCGTCGGCGGATACCCTGCAGGCTGAACAGACCCAGCACACGACCGGCACCGGCTTCCACGTTCATCAGGCGGCCCGGCCCGACCCGCAGCGCCAGGGTGCCCTCCAGTTTCGCCAGGTCGAACTCGCCCGGCGTGCCGGCCCAGTTGACATCCAGTTCGCCGGTCGCTTTACCGCCTTCAATACCGCCCACATAGCCAAAGGCCCAGCCCGACCCCGAGATGCGTCCGCGTTCGGCTTTGTCGGGATGCAGGTCCGGCAGGTAAGAGTTGGTGAAGATCGCGGCGAATTCCGCGCCGAT
>JBFEJM010000244.1:0-4259 GCA_041553175.1 Gammaproteobacteria bacterium
CAATGCCGAAATGGCGATCTCCCGACCGATGATCACCGCGGCCGGCAGTGCAATGACGGTTCCATGCAGTCCGGTCGGATTGTTCTCCACCAACAGAACCAATGCGACCGCCACCATCAGCTTGTCAGCCACCGGATCAAGGAACGCGCCGAACACGGACATCTGCTTCAACCGTCGCGCCAAGTAGCCATCCAGCCAGTCGGTGATGGCCGCCAGCCCGAATATTGCCGCCGTCGCGACATGTACCCAGGAAAACGGCAGATAGAACACGACCACGAAAACCGGGATCAGTCCGATACGCAACAGGGTCAGCATGTTGGGTATATTCATCTGCATGCCGGTCAGTTCACTCCTGATTATCGTCCGTCGCCATGAAATACGTCATAGATCTGCTGGGCGAGTTCCCGGCTGATCCCCTTTACTTTGATGAGATCTTCAACACCCGCACGCGCGATTTCCCGCATGCCTCCAAACTGGCGCAACAGCTGTTGGCGACGTTTGGGCCCGACACCGGGGATGCCCTCCAGCGGTGATTCGGTGCGGCTGCGCGCACGCCGTGCGCGATGCCCGGTAATGGCAAAACGATGGGCCTCGTCGCGTACCTGCTGAATCAGGTGCAGTGCCTTGCTGTCCGCCTGCAGGTGGATTTCGTCACCCTGCGGCGTATGCAACACCTCCCAACCCGGTTTGCGTTCCGGCCCCTTGGCGACTCCCACGATCTGCAGATCGCTGAGTTGCAGTTCCTGCAGCGCCCGGGTGACTGCGGCCACCTGCCCCTTACCGCCATCGATCAGGATCAGATCCGGCCAGCGGCCGTCACTTTCGCGTACTCGAGTGTAACGGCGAGTCAGCGCCTGCGCCATCGCGGCATAATCATCACCCGGCTCGATGCCTTCGATGTTGAAGCGCCTGTAGTCCGATTTTACGGCGCCTTCGCTCGAAAACACCACACAGGATGCGACTGTCGCCTCCCCCCCGGTGTGGCTTATATCGAAGCACTCGATGCGCTCGATCGATTCGGGCAATCCCAGTTCCCGCTGCAGCGTCTCCAGCCGCTCGGCCGTGCCGGCGCGGCTGGCAAGGCGGGTCTTTATCGCCAAACCGGCATTGCGTTCCGCCATCGCCAACCAGCGTGTCCGCTCACCGCGCACGCGACTGCGCACGCTGACTTTGTGCCCGGCCTGCTCCGCCAGCGTCTTTTCCAGCCAGTCGGCGTCTTTGAGATTGAGATTGACCAGCAATTCGCCCGGCACGTCGCGCCCAAGATAGTACTGACTGACGAATGCGGCCAACACCTCTTCGGCACTCGCCGCCGTCGGTACGCGCGGGAAGAAGGTCTTGTTACCCAGATTCCTGCCGCCGCGGATATAGAACACCTGGATACAGGCGACATCACTCTCGGTCGCGACTGCAATAATATCCAGATCGCCTTTTTCGCCACTGACGTACTGCCGCTCCTGCACCCGTTGCAGGCTGACGATCTGATCGCGGTAGCGCGCGGCGGTTTCATAGTCGAGTCGTGCCGACGCCGCTTCCATGCGCTGGCCCAGTTCATCCGCAATCTCGGTGCTGCGTCCTTCCAGGAACTGCACGGTATGACGCACGTCCTCCGCATAGTCCTCGGGCGAGATCAGGCCGACGCAGGGCGCGGTGCAGCGCTTTATCTGATACTGCAGGCAGGGCCGGGAGCGGTTACTGAAAAAACTGTCCTCACACTGGCGTACGCGAAACACCTTTTGCAGCAGATGCAGACTCTCGCGCACGGCATTGGCATTCGGGTAGGGCCCGAAATACCGCCCTTCGGCTTTTCGTGCACCACGATGCACGGCAATACGCGGATAGGCCTGAGTGCTCGACAGATAGATATACGGATAACTCTTGTCGTCGCGCAGTAGAATGTTGTAGCGCGGCTGATGTTGCTTGATGAGATTGTTTTCGAGCAGCAACGCCTCGCTTTCGGTATGGGTAACCGTCACCTCGACACTGCCGACCTGATCCATCAACGCCTGAGTCTTGACGTTGAGTCCGCGCGACCTGAAATAGCTCGATACCCGTTTCCTGAGGTTACGTGCCTTGCCGACGTATAACACCTCGCCGTCCATCGCGAGCATACGATAGATACCGGGATGAGAAGTCACGTGACGCAGAAAATCCGCCGCGTCAAATGTCGACCGCTTATCCAAGCGTCACACCGCGGGGAGCAGATCCCGAGCACGTGCGACGACGGCGCGGAACATATCCTCGGTCAGGCGTCGGGTCTGGGTGTTGTAGCGGCTGCAGTGATAGGAATCAATCAGCGTCGTGCCGGTGGGCAGGCGATGTTCCGCCCCGTGCCCGAACACGAAGTCCTTGAGCTTGAGTCCCTGTGCGCGCAAAACCGCTTCGTGTGCTATGCGCCCCAGGGCCAGCACCACAGCGGCACTCGGCAAGCCCGCCAGTTCAGTCTGCAGATACGCATTGCAGGTACGGATTTCCACCGGCTGCGGCTTGTTCTGGGGCGGCAGGCATTTCACGGCATTGGTGATGCGGCAGTTGCGCAGGCGCAATCCGTCGTCCCGTCCGGTCGATTCGGGTTTACTCGCGAAGCCGTAGTCGAACAGCGTCTGATAGAGCAGAATGCCCGCGTAATCACCGGTGAAAGGGCGGCCGCTCGCATTCGCGCCGTGCATCCCGGGCGCCAGGCCGACAATCAACAGCCGTGCCTGCGGATCGCCGAACGGCGCAACCGGACGCGCGTGATAAT
Source organism: Gammaproteobacteria bacterium (assembly GCA_041553175.1). GTDB lineage: Bacteria > Pseudomonadota > Gammaproteobacteria > Thiohalobacterales > Thiohalobacteraceae > JAHJQQ01. Next base: position 2,744 of record JBFEJM010000244.1, read on the forward strand.
CCGGGTGGTTCGCTTTCACCTCGTCCAGAAAATCCGCCAATCGGTCACAGCGCCGGCAATCGAGATCAAATTCGGATCTATCCAAGTTCATCGATCTCTATCACCCGGACAACGTGACTGCTGATATCGACAGCCAGAATTTCATGGGCATTGGTATTGGCGACATACAGTGTATCTTCGATCAGGCTCATACCGCCCGGCTCTTCCAATTCATGTGCCAGCGGAAAATTGCGAACCCTGTTGTCACGGAAGGAAACTGTCTTCAGTTTCGAATTGAAGGTATCCGCCACCCACAGGAACTCACGTTTCGGATCAGCGACAATCGCCTGAGGATGCTGCAGGCGCACGTCACGGCCGATACCGTCATGATCACCGAAATCCATCAAGCCCTTACCGACCACTGTCGACACCGTTTTTGTCTGTACGCGGATGGCGCGTATCGCGGATGCATTTGCGTCCACGACAAACAGATGATCGCTGAAGAACGTGATTCCCAACGGCTGCGCAAAACAGGCATTGCGCCCGGGACCGTCCTCAAGTGCCTGCAAACCGGAACCGGCGTATATACTCAGTCTTTTGCTGTTCAGGTGAAACTGCCAGACCTGATGCTGCCCGGCCATGGCGATATACAGAACACCTTCGTTGTAGGCCAGATCCCAGGGCATGTTCAGGCCGGTCGTCAGCGGGCTGCCGATCTCGCTGGAAATCGGACGCGCCGGCTCACCCGTTCCCGCGGCCGTCTCCACATCGCCGGTATCGAGCCGTATACGCCGCAGCGCGTGATTGCCGGCGTCGGCGACATACAGGTCTTCACCGACCTTGACCAGGCCCTGCGGGTTGTTGAACGAGGCGAATTCGACCTGACCGTCGACGAACCCCGGGCTGCCACTGCCGAATATGCGCCGTACGCGTCCACTCCGGTCCGCTTCCAGAACACGGTTGCGGCCGCTGTCGCTGATATACAGACGCCCCTCGGTCGCATGCAGGTTGCCGGGAAACCTGAGCGGCGATGAAGGCTCCGGACTTGGCTGCAATGCATTCCGCTCGGAGCTGCGTATTCCTGCAGCCTCCGCCTGCTCCAGATCCTTGGCGATGGCCCGTTCGAGTTTTTTGCGTTTCCCTTCGCCACGCAATACGCCGACGATCTTGCCCTCAGGGTTTATATAAATGAGCGTCGGCCAGGCTCGAATGCGGAACTGCTGCCACAGTTTCAACTCGTCATCGAGCACGACTGCGTGCTGAATATGGAGCCGGTTGATGGCCTTCTGTACCAGGCTGGACTGTTTTTCATGGGGGAACTTGGGCGTGTGAACCCCGATAATGGTCAGACCGTCCGGAAACTTGTTCTCCAGATAACGCAGATCCGGCTGCAGCTGCATACATTCGATGGAGCTGTAGGTCCAGAAGTACAACAGAACAACCTTGCCGCGCTGCTTTATCAATTGCAGCGGCCGTTCGGTATTCAACCATTCGAGATCGACTGGAAATTCGGGGACGCTAATGGGGGCTTTGTTCA
>JBFEJM010000245.1:0-4250 GCA_041553175.1 Gammaproteobacteria bacterium
GGCAGTCCGTTTTTGCGCCCGATCAAACCGTTACGGTCCATCGCGACAATCAGCGAAATCACCGGCATGCGCTTACACCGCCACCGGCGCCTTTATGTGAGGATGATGCTGATAGTCGAGCAGCTCGAAATCCTCGAATCGGAACGCGAACAGATCAGTTACATCCGGATTAATACGCATTGTCGGCAGCGCGAATGGCGCTCGTGACAATTGTAGATCAGCCTGCTCCAGATGATTTACATACAGATGCGCGTCACCCAACGTGTGTACAAAGTCACCCGGCTTCAGCCCCGTCACCTGGGCTATCATCATAGTAAGCAGCGCGTATGAGGCAATATTGAACGGCACACCGAGAAAAATATCGGCGCTGCGCTGGTACAGCTGACAGGAAAGCTTTCCGTCCGCAACATAGAATTGAAAGAACGCATGACAGGGTGGCAGGGCCATACGCTCGATCTCGGCAACATTCCAGGCGCTGACAATTATGCGGCGGGAATCGGGATTACTCCGCAGCTGATCCAGTACCTGTGTGATCTGATCGATATGGCGGCCATCGGGTGTCGGCCAGGAACGCCACTGATAACCGTAGACGGGACCAAGATCACCCTTCTCATCGGCCCATTCATCCCATATGGTGACTTTGTTGTCGTGCAGATACTTGATGTTGGTATCGCCCTGCAGGAACCACAGCAGCTCATGGATAATTGAACGTAAATGCAACTTCTTGGTAGTGACAACCGGGAATCCTTGAGCCAGATCGAACCGCATCTGATACCCGAACACACTGAGTGTTCCCGTTCCGGTGCGATCTTCCTTGCGCACTCCGTTTTCGCGCACATGGCGCATCAGGTCGAGATATTGCTGCATGAATCTACCGTACTGTCTGAGTTTTGTTAGGTGAGTTTCTACTATACGCCATCAAAATAAAGATCAGCCCCAACAGAATCATGGGCGCCGACAAGACATGCCCCATAGTAACCCAGTCGAAAGCCAGATAGCCGATATGGGCATCCGGTATGCGCACAAATTCAACGCCGAAGCGAAACACACCATAGCCGATCAGGAACAGACCGGATACCGCCATGGTCGGGCGCGGTTTGCGCGAAAATAACCACAGGATCATGAACAGAACCACACCCTCCAACAATGCCTCATAGAGCATCGACGGATGATGTGGGGCACTCAAACCGGCAGTCCCCCCTTGACAGAACTCCGGGAAGCGCGCGCAAGGTAATTGCATCGCCCAGGGAACTTCAGTTACGCCTCCCCACAATTCACCATTGATGAAATTGCCAACGCGACCAGCCCCAAGACCAATGGGCACAAGCGGCGCTATAAAGTCCGTGACCTGAAAAAAGGTGCGTTTGGTTTTACGCCCATACAACCACATCGCCAGCAGGACGCCGAGCAATCCGCCATGGAATGACATACCGCCCTGCCAGATAAAGAACAGGCGCCAGGGCTCAGCCAGAAAGTAGTCGAAATTGTAAAACAGAATATAGCCGACACGCCCGCCGAGGATCACGCCGAGTGCGGCATAGAATATCAGATCACCGATCTCCTCGGCCTGCCAGCCCGAATCCTGCCGCTTTGCCCGCATACTGCCTAACCACCATGCGGCGACGAACCCTATCAGATACATAAGGCCATACCAGTGCACGGCGAAATCGCCAAAGCGAATGGCCGCCGGATCGATTTCTGGATAAGTCAGCATGATTCAAACTCGACGCAGAATATTTATATAACCTTCACCGCAAAGGGCGCGCAAGGAAAATTAAAGCGAACATCAACAAACAAGCCGCTCATACCCGCTTTCTCGCGCGGGAGAAATGAAATGCAGGCCTTGTCCGTATTCAGATTTTACTTTGCCTGCCTTCGCGTCCTATGAGGAAAATACATGTTCCGCTGCAATTAAGCGGGCAGCACTCGGCAATACAGCGCTTTAAGATATTCGGTTTCCGTAATCGCAGGGTGAACCGGATGGTCCGCGCCCTGCCGGCCACGCTCCAGAATCTGCATGCTGCGATCAACGTGACGCGAAGCCGCCAGCACCACCTGTTGCAGACTGGACGCTTCGAGATGGTACGAACAGGATGCGCTGACCAGAATACCGTCCTTGGCAAGGACCTGCATGGCCTGTTGATTGATGCGCTGATAGGCCTCGATGCCGGCCTTGACATCCTTCTTGCGCTTGATGAATGCCGGCGGATCGAGCACCACGACATCGAAATGCTCGCGCGCCTCACGCAGCTCCTTCAGTACGTCGAACGCATCACCCTTGCGGGTGACGACCCGATCCTGTACACCGTTCAAGTGTGCATTAAACGCCACATGATCAAGCGCATCCTGGGATGCATCTACACACATGACCTCGCGCGCGCCAGCCGCCGCTGCCTGCACACCCCAGCCGCCGACGTAGCTGAATAAATCAAGCACCCGCATGCCCGGCACATATCGCGACAGCCGCGCCCGGTTTTCGCGCTGATCATAGAACCAACCGGTCTTCTGGCCGGCGCGCACCGACACCCGGAAACGCACGCCATTTTCCGCCAGCTCGAGTTCTTCAGGCACTTCGCCGATCGACTCGACATAATTGTGCAGGCCTTCCAGAGACCGGATCGGACTGTCGTTGCGCAGGAGAATACCGGTCGGTTTGATCACTTTCTCCAACGCTTCGATAACCTCGTCGCGCGCCTGCTCCATGCCGGCCGTGGTCAATTGCACCACTAACGTATCGCCGTAACGATCAACAATCAGACCCGGCAGCGCATCGCCCTCGCTATGCACCAGGCGATAGAAGGGTTTGTCGTAGAGCCGTTGCCGCAACGCCAGTGCGACATTCAACCGATGCACCAGCAGGGATTTGCCAAGCCGATGCGCCGGGTCACGACTTACCAGTCGCGCACAGATCAGGGAATGGGGATTGACGTACCCGCTGCCGACCGGCTTTCCGTTCGCGGCTTCGATCATAACGGGTTGACCGGGACTGAAGGCCGACAACGGTGTGCGCGCGCTATCGACCTCGTTGCTGTACACCCATAAATGGCCCGCGCGCAGGCGGCGCTCTTCATTCTTCTTCAGACGCAGTGAGGCAAGCGCGTCGGCGGACTGGGACGGGGATGATTCTGGTTTACCCACAGGAGGCTCCGGTCAGTGGCGGGGGGCATTGTAGCATCACCGGGCGGCCAGTAATTTGGCTGCGGACCAAAGCGCCAGATCGGCCCGTTCACCGCGGTAATCCTGCACCAGCTCGGCACCGTCGTGCGGCGCGCCCGGCCAGTCGCTGTAGTACAGCACCAGGTAACCCTCTGGATTCGCGCGCGCCCAGCTCATGACATCAGTGATGGCGACCTGTTCGAGTGGCTGGCGCAACCGGCCCAGGAAGTGGAACTGGCCATGGTATTTGTGAACGTGCCCCACCGTGTGCCCGGCCGCCTGCAATTCAGCGATTCGGTTGCTGATGGAGGACAGATCGTAAGCCGGTGCAGCGATCCTCAGAATCGATACATGGACCAACACGATCCATACAGCGCTGGCCAACGCGACTGAACGTACCGCACCATACGGGTCCACCGGGCGCCAGCGCCACCAGATCGCAGCCGCCGCGACAAAAGCCAGGCCCCAGACGGGTTGCACATCAGCCACCCAGGGGGCTTTTCCGGTTATGGTATTGAACAGCAGAAACACAAACGGCACCGTCGACAGCAATAATGCCACGACCGCCAGCCACTGCCGCGACGGCCGCCATGTGTTCCGGGCATCGGCCAACCAAACCGCCCCCAGCAATGCCAGGGCGGGAAATATCGGCAACAGATACTTGATCTGCTTGCCACTCACCAGACTCAGAATGAACAGTACCGGGATCGACCAGCACAACAGGAAACGCTGACCACGATCGCCAGCCACCCAGCGTGCACCGCGCCATAAGGGTGGCCACAGCGTCCAGGGCAGGAGCCAAACGGGCAACCAAAGCAGATACCACCACACCGGCTGTTTATGGGCGAAAGAATCGACCACACGTTCAGCAGTCTGACCCCAGAAAATGGCATGCTGATATTCCGCTCCGCCCGCCTGCCCGGCCGGCAGGGCCCAGGCCAGCCCTATCATTGCACCCAGCACCAACGCCGACACACTGCCGCCGTACCAGCACACCCATCCCTTGAGCCGACTACGGTCCACCCAGAAATGGCCCAACAGCGCCGCCGGGAGGAGATGCAGCAGTATCACAGGCCCCTTGCTGAGCAGGCCAA
>JBFEJM010000246.1:0-4245 GCA_041553175.1 Gammaproteobacteria bacterium
GTCATGCGTGCCCTTGGGCAGCATGCGCAACAGGTATTCCGCACCGATGATGGCCAGCAGATAGGATTTCGGATTGCGGTTGAGGGTGGAGAAAAACACCATCCCACCGGGTTTAACCAGGCGGGAACAGGCCGCAATAATCGAGTCGGGCTGCGGAACATGCTCGAGCATTTCCAGACAGGTGACGATATCGAAACCCGCCGGCGCTTCATCGGCCATCGCCTCGGCGGTGATATGGCGGTAATCGACTTCAAGCTCCGACTCATACAGATGCAGACGTGCGACCGAGAGCGGTGCCTCACCCATATCGATGCCCGTGACCTGGGCGCCGCGTGCCGCCATGCCTTCACTCAACAGTCCGCCGCCGCAGCCGACGTCGAGCACGCGCTTGCCAGCCAGTGGGGCGAAGCGCTCGATGTAGTCGAGCCTGAGTGGATTGATATCGTGCAGCGGTTTGAATTCACTGTCGGGGTCCCACCAGCGGGCCGCCAGTTGTTCAAACTTGGCAATCTCGGCAGGGTCGACGTTCACGTTGGATGTATTCATGGGTGAATAGCATAACGCGTGCGGGCGCGCAGGGGCAGGGGTGATGTGCCGGCAGGCCGGTCAGGTGCCGACGGCGGCGTCCGAGGCGGAAATCCGCTGCTGCCAGTCATGGGTCCGGCGCAGGATGTCGGCCTCATCCAGCCGGGTCAGGGCACGGTCTTTGAGCAGATGCTCGCCGGCCACCCAGACGTCCGTCACCTGATGGCGGCCACTGGCATAGACCAGCTGGGACAATGGGTGGTAATGCGGCGCGGCCTCGATTTCATCCAGCCGCACGGCACAGATATCCGCCCACTTGCCGGCGACCAGCGATCCGGTCTGCTCGGCCATGCCCAGGGCCTGAGCGCCATTGAGCGTCGCCATTTTCAGCGCCTGGTAGGCCGGCACGGCGCTGGCGTCACCGCTCACCGCCTTGGCCAGCAGGGCGGCACTGCGCATTTCGCCGAACATATCCAGATCGTTGTTGCTGGCTGCGCCATCGGTGCCCAGCGCCACATTGACGCCGGCGTCGAGCAGGCGCTGCACCGGACAGAAACCGCTGGCCAGTTTGAGATTGGATTCGGGGCAATGCAGCACGCTCACAGCGTTGGCGGCACACAGCTCTATTTCAGCGTCGGTGAGCTGAGTCATATGTACCGCGAGCAAGGCCGGTGAGACCACACCGAGATCATCCAGCCGCGCCAGCGGCCGTTTGCCGCAGGATGCCTGCGAGAGTTCGATCTCGTGTGCGGTTTCGTGAATATGCATGTGAATCGGAATCTCCAATTCATCGGCCAGGATTCGCACACGATCCAGTGGTTGATCCGAAACGCTGTAGGGCGCATGAGGCGCAAAGGCCGTACGGATCAAGGGGTGGTTGCGATATTCGTCGTGCAGTGCCAGTCCCTTGGCCAGATATTCATCGGCGTCGGCGGCGTAGGCGGTCGGAAAATCTATCAGGATCAGACCGACAGTTGCACGTATTCCCGCCGCGGCCGCGGCGCGCGCGGTCACGTCCGGAAAGAAATACATATCATTGAAGCAGGTGGTGCCGCCGCGCAGCATTTCCGCGACCGCCAGTTCGGTGCCGTCGTGAATGAACTCTTCATTTATCCAGCGGCTTTCGGCCGGCCAGATGTGTTGCTGCAGCCAATCCATCAACGGCAGATCGTCCGCCAGCCCGCGCAGCAACGACATTGCCGCATGCGTATGGGTATTGATGAGGCCCGGTATCAGCACATGGCCGGCCAGGGAAATGTCCGCCGTGGCTTGATACTGTTGTCGCGCCTCTGCGCTGGGCAGGATGGCGACAATGCGGCCTTCATGTACGACCAGGCAGTGGTCAATGAGAACGCGATCATCGGGTTCAACCGGAATGATCCAGGGCGCGTGGAGGAGTGTATCTACTGTGTGCACGGGGGTTGGCATGGGCGGTCAGCTGTGATTTTCGGCCCAAGTATACTGATTTTCCAGGCCCACGCATCTGTCTTGCGCCGTCCCCTGCACCTGAGGTGACGCTTCAGGTGCAGGCACTCGGCTGACTGTTCGAGCGCAATGAATCAGGCTGCTGTCGATACCTGGTGCAGATGCACATCGCGCTGAGGGAAGGGAATGCTGATGCCGTTGGCATCGAACGCCGCTTTGATGTTCTGCAACAGATCCGATCTGACCGCCCAGTAATCACCTGTCTTTACCCAGGGCCGTACATTGAGATTGACACTGCTGTCGCCAAGCTCAGCGACCGTGATGACCGGTGCAGGATCAGCGAGAATGCGTTCGTCGCTGGCGATGACTTCTTCGATCAGGCGCTTGGCCGTCCGGATATCATCCTCGTAGCCGATGCCGAACACCATATCGATGCGACGGGTCGGACGCGCAGTGACATTGATGATCGTGCCGCCGTAGATCTGACCGTTGGGTACGATGACTTCCCGGTTGTCACCGGTCCGCAACACGGTATTGAAGATGTTGACGCACTCGACCACGCCCGCGGTACCGGCCGCTTCGATGAAGTCGCCGACTTTGAAGGGCCGAAACAGGATCAGCATGACGCCCGATGAGAAGTTGGCCAGAGAATCTTTCAGCGCGAGGCCGATGGCCAGACCGGCGGCACCGAAAATGGCCAGCAGCGATGTGGTCTGCACACCAAGGTGATCCAGGGCGGCGATGACAACCACGACCAGGAAAACGGTATAGAGGATATGGCCGAGGAAGTTGGACAGCATGTCATCCATGCCGCCGCGCCGGGTCAACTTGCCGATCGTGCTGACCAGGCGTTTGGCGATCCAGCGGCCGATCAGAAAGATTGCGAGCGCAGTGGCAATACGGATCGACCAGGGAAATACATACTGTTCGAGGAAATTGGGCGGGATCAGCTCAAGCAGCTTGTCCACGTTAATTCTCCTGTGTTGATGTGACACAAAAACAATCGGCCGCCTTGCGGCGGCCGATTGGCTCTAGCGACTGCGTGAACGGCAATTACCGGACTTGGCGTGAACCGCGCAGCGTGACTTCCACGCGACGGTTCTGGGCGCGTCCTTCGCGGGTGGCATTATTGCCGACCGGACGTGTCTCGCCATAACCGATGGTGGACATCAGCTTGGGATCGACGCCCTGATCCACGAGGAAGTTCTTTACCGCATTGGCGCGACGCACGGACAGATCCTGGTTGTAGGACTCCGCACCGCTGCTGTCAGTGTGACCGGCGATATCGATGTGCTCGATATTACCCATGGTCTTGATGCGGGTCGCGAGTTCACTCAGCTGACGCTGACCTTCCGCTTTCAAGGTCGCCTTGTTGATGTCAAACAGCGCACCGGCACTCAGGGCGACAGTTTCATAGACGGGCTCAGGTGCCGGCATGGGGGCCGGGGCGGGCGCGGCAGGCGGCGGAGCAGCGACCACGGGCTTCTTCACCAGATCGGGATCACATTCGGCCAGGGCAAGATCAACCGACCAGGCGCTGGTGCGAACGCAGTTGCCGGCGCCGTCCAGGATGAGGTGACCGGCGGCATCGGTGACGTAGCCAGCATTGCCCATACCACCCTGGTGGGCCAGCGCGGCGGTGCTGAATACCAATCCACTGCTGCAAAGTGCCGCGATTGCGAGGTTTATTCCGGATGTACGCATGTCTCCGTGCTCCTTATCTTATTTGAGGGAAACTGTTCGGCCACCGTGGCCGGGATGCATAATACCTTAACAAAGGGATATGTTTCCAAGCCAGGGCATTTTGTGCCAAAATTGTAAAAATATCAGTGCAGCGGCCACTTAAAGGGGGGTGACCATTGCGAGTCGCAGTATTGGAAGACGACAAGCATCAGGCCGATGCAATGCAGGTGTGGCTGCAGGCGGTAGGGCACGATTGCCAAACCTACCCCACCGGCGCTGAGTTCAAAGCAGGCGTCGCCGGTCAGCCGTTCGACGTTTTCATTTTAGACTGGGTTCTGCCGGATACCAACGGGATCGAGGTACTCGGCTGGATTCGGCAGGAGATCGATCGTCCGGTACCCGTCATATTCGTGACGCAGATGGACAGCGAAGAGGATATTGTCCTCGCGCTCGAGAAGGGTGCCGACGATTACATGATCAAGCCGGTCAAGCCGCTTGAGATGCTGGCACGCATCACTGCGCTGGGGCGGCGCGCCTATCCGCAGGCCGATCAGGTGGAAACATTGACGTTCGGTGATTTCAAGGTCAATACACGGAGTCGATCGGTCGAAC
>JBFEJM010000247.1:0-4237 GCA_041553175.1 Gammaproteobacteria bacterium
ATGTTGGTGGCGATGGTCACTGCACCGGAACTACCGGCCTGCTCGACAATATGTGCTTCGCGCTCATGCTGCTTGGCATTAAGCACTTCGTGCTTGATGTTGGCTTTTTTCAGAATGCCTGACAGCAGTTCCGACGTCTCCACCGATGTGGTACCGACCAGCACAGGCTGTCCGCGTTTCTGGCAGTCGCGGATGTCCTCGACGATCGCATCGAACTTCTCTTTCTGCGTCAGAAAGACCAGATCACCCATGTCGTCGCGCACCATCGGACGATGGGTTGGGATAACCGTAACTTCCAGGCCGTAGATCTGCTGGAACTCAAACGCCTCGGTATCAGCCGTTCCGGTCATACCGGACAATTTGTCATACAGACGAAAATAGTTCTGGAACGTGATGGATGCGAGCGTCTGATTTTCGTTCTGTATCCGCACGCCTTCTTTCGCTTCCACCGCCTGATGCAGCCCTTCGGACCAACGCCGACCGGGCATCGTGCGTCCGGTGAATTCGTCAACGATGACGATTTCGTTGTCCCGCACGATGTAATCGACATCACGGGCAAACAGGGCATGAGCCCTCAGCGCCGCCATCAGGTGATGCATGAGGGTTAGATTGGCTGCGTCATAGAGGCTCTCGCCTTCCTTCAACATTCCGGCGCGGGTCAGGAGTTCCTCGACCTTGCCATGACCTTCTTCGGTCAGATGGATCTGTTTGCTTTTTTCATCGACGGAGTAGTCGCCGGGCCCATCTTCTTCCAGCTGCCGGGTGAGATCCGGGATCAGCGTATTGATGCGCGTGTAGAGCTCACTGTTGTCATCGGTCGGACCGGAGATAATCAGCGGTGTGCGCGCCTCGTCGATCAGAATCGAGTCCACCTCATCGACTACCGCGTAGTGCAGCTCGCGCTGAACCTTGTCCTCGATGCGAAAGGCCATGTTGTCGCGCAGGTAATCGAATCCGAATTCGTTGTTGGTGCCGTAGGAAATATCACAGGCGTAGGCGGCGCGCTTTTCGTCCGGCGACATGCCGGCCACGACTACGCCGGTGGTCAATCCGAGGAACTCATACAAGCGCCCCATCCAGGCCGCGTCGCGGCGGGCCAGGTAGTCGTTGACCGTAATCACATGCACACCCTTGCCAGGCAACGCATTGAGATAAACAGCCAGTGTCGCCACCAGCGTCTTACCCTCACCGGTACGCATTTCGGCGATACGGCCTTGATGCAAGACTATGCCGCCGATCAACTGGACATCGAAATGCCGCATGTTAAGGACGCGTTTGCCGGCCTCCCGGACGACCGCAAAGGCCTCCGGCAGCAGATCATCGATTGCAGCACCGTCGGCGAGGCGGCGGCGGAAATCGTCGGTGCGACCTCGCAGCTCCTCGTCACTGAGCTTGGCGATATCAGGCTCCAGCGCATTGATCTGCGCCACCGATTTGAACATGCGTTTGACTTGGCGCTCGTTACGGCTGCCAAAGATCTTGCGGGCGAGATTTCCTAACATGGAGATACAGTCGTTTTTGGCTTATGGGGCGTTGGACGCGAAGTGCAGCATGATACCCCAACTGCGACCGAATTTGCAGATTCGGCAGAGGGATGCAGGCAGCCCCTGGGGGCGGGAATGCAATAGAGAATTCAGCGTGAGGCGCTGAGATAGCGGCTGGGATCGACCGCTCGGCCGTTGCGGTGGACCTCGTAATGGACGTGGGGACCGGTGGAACGGCCGCTGCTGCCCATTTTACCGATGACCTGACCTTTTTTCACGGTATCGCCGACGCTTACCAGATTTTTCTGGTTGTGGCCGTAGCGGGTTACGAAGCCGTTGCCATGATTGATCTCCACCAGGTTGCCGTAGCCGGACCGCTTGCCGGACCAGGTCACAACGCCAGCGGCGGAGGCCACGACGTCGGCACCGAGCTTACCGGCAAAATCCACGCCCTCATGCCGGGACGGCCGACCGGTGAAGGGGTCAGTGCGTTTACCGAAGTGGGACGACAACCAGCCACTGGTGACCGGGCGACCGGAAGGATAGCCCTGTTCGCTCAGACTGCGATCGAGCACCAGATTCTCGAGCACACTGAGCTGACGCTCCCGATCATCCAGTTGCGCCGACAGTTCGTCTAATTCATGCATGAAATCCGGGGGTTCGTACGTATGCAGTTCGGTTGCCTCGACCGGACCGCCCTGGGCCGGGAGTTGCTCAAAATCGAATTCGCCTTTATCCAGCTTGGCGACTTCTACTAAACGCTGGCCCATGCCATCCAGGCGCATGACCTGGGCCTGAAGCTGCGCCAGACGAAGCGCCAGCGCGTCCAGATGGGCCTGACTGCTGCGGCGAGCCTGATCAACCGCCCGGCGCTGCGATTCCATATCGGCGCGCCAGTCGTTAAAGGCCACCGCCGGCTCATCCGACCCCGCAGTTCCGGCCAGTTTGTAGCCGGTGTACATCAACAGACTGCAGAAAAGCATCACCCCCGCCAGAAACGGCATAAAAAACTGCGGCCGGCTCAGATTGAGGCTGCCGGGCCTACCGTGTACAGTCGTGAATAGAATGATGTTCATAAATCTGGCGGCAAAAAACTGTCGGATCCTTTTTGAAATGCAAGAGCTAGGCCTATACATCTCATGTCGACCCAAAAGCCGATTTCTATAGCCAGACTTATTGAACGGGTTAGCACTTCTGAACATTCGCCGATCGTCCTGAAAGTCCGTCAGATTACGGAAATAGAGAATATAATCATAGGGTTACTACCAAATGACCTGGCGTCACATTGCCGCGTGGCGGGCCTCGTCGATGGCCGCCTGAAACTGGTTTGCGACAGCCCCGCCTGGGCTGCCCGTCTGCGCTTCCAGAGTGCGCGGCTAGTTCAACAGTTGACACGAAACGGTTCCGTGACGGTACGCACAGTCCAGGTACGTGTTCTGCCAAAGAACCAAAGCCGCCCACAACCCTCGGCACGAAAGGTCCGGTTGACGGCGGAGAATGCCCGATTGTTACGCCAAACCGCTGAGGCTATCAAAGACCCCAGCTTGGCCCGGGCGCTAGCGCGTTTGGCTGGACGAGGCATCGGATCCAAACGCTGACAAGAGAGTCGCCCGTCCAATCGAGACGGCACAACTCAGACGCAATGGTTCAGGCTACCGGCACCGGCTGCAGGAAGGAGATCGGGGCGGTCGAGGCATCTTCAAAAGTAACTTCTTCCCAGGCCGATTCATCCGCCAATAAGGTACGCAGCAGGCGGTTGTTAATCGCGTGGCCGGATTTGTGGCCATGGAACGCGCCAATCAGGCTATGACCCAGCAGGTAGAGGTCACCGATCGCATCCAGGATCTTGTGCTTGACGAACTCGTCCTCGTAACGCAGGCCGTCTTCGTTCAGCACCCGATAGTCGTCGACCACGACCGCGTTATCCAAGCTGCCACCCAGAGCGAGTTTGCGTTCACGCAGCCGCTCAATGTCGCGCATGAATCCGAAGGTACGCGCGCGGCTGACTTCACGCACGAACGATGTGGTGGAGAAATCCACCTCGGAGCATTGTGAATTGTCCTTGAAAACCGGATGATCGAACTCGATGGTGAAACCCACTTTGAAGCCATCAAAGGGATCGAAACGGGCCCAGATATCACCGTCGTCCACGCGAATCGAACGCTTTATCCGAATAAACCGCTTGGCTGCATTCTGTTCTTCAATGCCAGCGGACTGGACCAAAAAGACGAAGGGACCGGCGCTGCCATCCATAATGGGTACTTCGGGCGCACTCAGGTCAACATAGGCATTATCGATTCCCAGTCCGGCCAACGCCGACAGCAGATGCTCCACAGTGGAGATACGCACATCGCCATTGACCAGCGTGGTGGAAAGTTGGGTGTCGCCGACATTCTCGGGACTGGCCTTGATTTCGACCGGCTCCGGCAAATCAACACGGCGGAAGATGATGCCTGTATCCACGGCGGCCGGCCGCAGTGTGAGGTAGACTTTCTCGCCTGTATGCAACCCAACACCGGTCGCCCGGATGACGTTCTTAAGCGTGCGTTGTCGGATCATTAGCGTGAGAGTCCCTCAAATTCTGGTATGCCCGGCATCGGTGCAGGCATGAAAGTGCGGGAATATTAGCACAGCCTCCGGGGAAGCGGAAAGCCAAATACACCACAGATTAACGGTTAAGCCGCTGAGCGCCCGGGGCTAATTCGCGTCCCCGGGGTGCATCAAAAAAGGACCGCAACCGGCCGCCCCGTCCC
>JBFEJM010000248.1:0-4210 GCA_041553175.1 Gammaproteobacteria bacterium
ATCGCCGCCGACATGCACGAACGCAGTCGCGGTACCGCGACCGTTGTCGGCCGCGCCACCGGCCGGAAAGTGATCGCCACGCAGCCATTCGGCGCCGAATTCCAGGTACAGATCGGTTGGTGCAAGCCAGCGCAGTTGCACGCCGTCGTCGCCGTACTGATTGCCAAGCATGGCGCGGTACACCAGAGGTGTGTCGACGAAGTCCCAGACATGAGCATGCTTTTCATTCAGATAACCCACGCCGGAGTAGAAGCGCCCGGCCTTGAGCGTGAAGCCCTGCGGCAGAGCCGTGGTCTGCACATATGCCTCTTCGACTTCGACACCGCCTTCCGGCGCCAGGGCCGCGGTCAGACGGCCGTAGAACTTGTCATCCACAAAGGCGCTGATGCTCAGCTCCGATTCGCCCAGCGAAAACCCGCGTTCCCCCGGGCCGGTTTCCTCGCCCAGTGCGAAACCGGGAATCGCATACGCTTCGGGATTCCGCGACAGATGTCCGTAGGTACCGTTCAGGATCACGCTGACGGCGGGGTTGAAGGCGTTCGCTGAAGCATTGGGCGCCGCCGCAACGGATGTGGCGGCAGCCGACTGGGCAGTGGCTGCATCCTGTTTAGCGGCCAGGGCCTCGGTCCGGGTTTGTTCCAGTTTGAGTTCCAAGGCACGGATGCGGGTTTCGTATTCGGTCTGCAAGGCCTGGATTTGCTGACGAATGGTGTCCAGATCATTCGCCGTGGATGCGGCACCTGCCAATGCCGGCGTCAGTGCGAGCGCGATACCCGCAACATGGATGCTTTTCTTCATGGTGTCCTCTCATGCGTACAACCACCGTGCAGACCGGCTGCACAGTACAAAGGGAATCGGGCTCGTGCCTGATTCACTGTCAGTGTTGATCAAAGGAGAGAAACGTTAGGGGGTGCGCGCGCGCAGAAATAATAGAGAGGAGTTACGTCGAACGAGACGGCGTTGTATGCCGGAGGGTGTTCAGCAGGCGGCACAGCATGCAATGTTAGCGGATAAGCAGGCGCCGCATGCCCGAAATGGTCGGCCGCCAGACATTGCGCACACTGGATATCAGTACCATCATTCTGATGGTCGATCAGGTGCTGGAAGAGTCCTGCATAGGTGAAAAGCAACACCGCGAGCAGCCATAGGACCGTACTCTTCCGATGTAGGATGCGATGGGTTCTAGGCATAATCGTGCAAGCGGGAATCCGTTCGTCGACTGACGTGGAATGATTACGGTACCGACGGTACATTATAACAGCGCCCGCGCCTGTTCAAGGTGGCGGGCAAAGTCAGTGGTCTACGGAATCCAATATTCTACGCCCTAGGAAGCATTCGCGATGACAGGAGAACAATGCATGTGAAGTCTCCCACTATCGGAAGATGGCTGTGCCGCGCGTATTGCCCAGCCGATTCTCACAGACAGAGCACAGCGCGTCGTTCACTGACCTAACGAACCGAACACCTTCTTCAGCAGATCGGTCGAGCGCGCGATCGGATCTTCACGGATGCGCTTTTCCTCCGCTGCGATCACGACAAACAATCCGTCCATGGCCTTGTCGGTGACGTACTCGTCGACATCGAGGCTTTTGGTGTTGAGGAAACTGCTGGCCATGTCAGCCTTGCCCATCATGTTCTTGTAGGCCGAGGTGACGCCGGTCTTGGCGGTCGCATCGGTGACAATGGGCTTGAACTGCTCGCGCAGGCTGTCACCGCTCTGTTTGCGGAAGTATTGTGTGGCGGCGTCGTCCGGCCCGGTCAGAATCGCCTTGGCATCGGCCATGGTCATATTGCGAATGGCGCTGCGAAATTCGTCCAGCGCAACAGGTACCGCCTTTTCGGCAGCATGATTCATGGATTGCTCGAACTCGTCGACCAGATGACCCTGGCCGAGGGTGCGCAGACCTTTATCGGCCCAGCTCAGGCTGTCGGGCAGCGGAATACGCACAGTGGGATTGTTCAGGAAACCGCCGTCCTGACCCAGTTGGTTGACCGCGATTTCGGCGGCCTTGTCGAGCGCTTGTTTGAGGCCATCCGTCATTTCGGAATCCGTGAGTGCTGAGAGACCGGTCGCACTATTCGACGACGGCGAACTGGACGGGATGGGGAGTTTGTTCAGCAGGTCCTGCCAGCCGGCAAAGCTTACCAGCGGGACCAGGGCGAAGGTGATGCCGAGTAGACATTTGCGTATGGTGGACATGATGGGTTCCCTCCTGTGTCTATAAGGAAGGATAGTAGCGCGTCGGCGGACGGGTTGATATGCGCGATTGTGAACGAATGTGACGCCTCAACCCTCGCGACCGTCAACGCGCGGCCGCAGATAGATGGGCGCGAAGCGAAGTGTCCAGGGTACGACACTGGCCAGCCAGATCAATGCGGCGAGCAATACCGTCGGCAGCCCGAACAGCTGCATTGTCAAGGGAATATCGGCAGCGATCCGCACCAGCGCGCTGAGATGGATGCCCCAACAGCACAACCAGACCAGCGAATCGGCCACCAGCGGCCGGCCGGAATGGCCCAGACTCACGCGGCTGGCCATGGCCAGAGTCATGCCGGCGATCAAACCGATACCGAGTGCATGCAACGGTGCGCGTCCCAGCGTCAGACCGCAGTCACACCAGAGCAACAGACTGTCGATGGCGAACAGGGCCATGCCCAGGCCGAACCACAGGAATGCCAGGTGCAGAATGGCGAGCAGGCGGACCTCGAAACTGCGCAGCAGGGCCCAGCGAACGCTCAGATACAGACCCATGGCCGCCAGCGGCAGATCGAACAGAAAGCGCCAGTGCCACAGCGCCAACACCTCACAGGCGACATGACCCGCGAACAGCATCGGCAGGGCGGGCAGGAACCAGTCCGGCTGCACGACCGTATAGGGCTTGAGCACTGTGCTGCTGAAAAACGGCAGCATGCGATGCGCGACAGTGAGCATCAGTGGCAACAGGAAACCCCACATGCCCAAAGTCAGCGCGGACTGCATCCATAGCGGATGTGCGGAGCGGATACCGAATGCAAAAATGAGCATTCCGACCGCGCCGAGCAGCAGATAGACATTGAGATAGCGCTCATGCGTTTTTTCCGCAGCGGGCGCGGCGCGAAACACGCGATAGAGCTCCCTCAGTCCCAGCGACCAGCCGGTAAACTGCAACAGCACGGCGGCGGTGACGAAGACATTGTGTGTAAACAGCCCCAGATAGAACAGCACACTGCCGGCGCCCATCAACAGGAAACTGGCGACATAGCGGGATTGCGCCACCAGCGGGCCGTTCATCCAGCGCGGATAGGTCGTCATCAGGAAGCCGAACACGAAATACGGAAATATTCCATACAGCATCAGATAACCGTGGGCCTGACTTACGGGCAGGGTGATGGATAGAGAGGAGTGCCCGCGATAACGTGCCAGCAGTTCAGCAGTCCAGAACAGCAGCGCCAGTACCAGCTGCAGGCTGCCGGCAAACATCATCATGCGATGCGGTGCTGCGGTGAATGTTTTCCAGTGCAGCATGCGGTTCAGTGGGTGAGTTGGACGTAGAGTAATGGCAGGCGGCGCGGCAGCTCGGCCGGCCGGCGGATTACAATAAAACCGTTATTGCCGAACAGGTGCGGAAGATAATCGCCGGCACGCTGATCGATAGTGACGCAGAAGGGTTGCAGTCCCAGTTGCCGCGCCTCGTTAATGGCATGACGGGTGTCCTCGATGCCGTAGCGGCCTTCATAGTGATCCAGATCGTTCGGCTTGCCGTCGGTCAGTATCAGCAGCAGACGGCGATTGGCCGCCTGCGTCGCGAGCAGACTGCTGGCGTGGCGGATAGCGGCACCCATGCGCGTATAGAAACCCGGCCGAATGGCGCCGATGCGACCGCGGATGCGGCCGTCGTAACGCTCGCTGAAATCCTTGAGATGATGAAAGCGCACATGATCACGATGGCGTGACGAGAAGCCATACATGGCGAAGCGATCGCCGGTGGCGGCCAGGCTTTCGGCGAACAGAAACAGGCTGTCGCGGATGACATCGATAATGCGTTGATCGTTGTTGATCCAGGCGTCCGTGGACAGGGACAGATCGGCCAGCAGCAGACAGGCCAGATCGCGGTCGCCGACGCGCAGATCACGGTAAAGACCGGGGTCGGAGATGCGGCTGCCGGCTTGACGTTCCGCCGCGAAGCGCAAATAGGCATCCAGGTCGATTTCGCTGCCATCGGCCTGTCCC
>JBFEJM010000249.1:0-4209 GCA_041553175.1 Gammaproteobacteria bacterium
CCGGTGCGCCTTTCCCGAACGGTCCGACTTGCCGGTCTGTGGTTGCTGCTCAGACATTCTGTATAACGGTTCGCCCAGTGGATCCAGCCAGCTCATAGCACCATCAATACATCTTCGGCGCTCGACAACGCGCGGTAGATTGCATCCAGCTGGGCCTGTGACGTGGCGCGGACGGTTACCGTGACAGCGAGATATTTTCCGCCCTGGCTGGGACGGCTGCGCACGGCGCTTTCACCCAGGTCCGGTGCGTGCTGGCGTGCCAGCGTCACCACACGCGCCTCGAAATCATCGCGCTGATGTCCCAGCACCTTGATGGGAAAATCGCAGGGAAATTGCAGAGCGGATTCGAATGGCATGCGTGGCTCGCTGGAACAAAGGGGGCAGCGCCCTTTCTCTACTACTCGGCCGCGCCGGTTCGGACCATGTTCTTGTATTCGCGATAGAGTTCACTCATCCGCTGATACAAGGCGCCGGGCTTGGCGCCCGCGACCGGTGCATCGTCCAGCCAGGTGACCGGCAGGATCTCCTTGGTCGAACTGGTCAGCCAGATTTCGTCGGCGTTGATCAGGTCTTCGCTGCTGACATCCGCTTCGCGGTAGGGAATGGCGTGATGCGCGGCGAGTTCCAGAATCAGATCGCGTGTGACACCCGGCAGCAGGCGCGGGCCCTTTGGCGGCGTGATCAATATGCCACGCGATACCACGAACAGATTGCTGGCCGCGCCCTCGGTGGCGTATCCGTCCTTGATCAGGATCGCCTCGGCCGCGCCGGTGTCGATGGCCTGTTGCCGCAGCAGTACATTGGGCAGCAGAGTGATGGCCTTGATATGGCAGGACTGCCAGCGGATATCGCTCAGGGTGATGGCTTTGACGCCGTCGCGCGCGATGGCGTCATCAGGTGCCGTCAGCGGGTTGGCCATGGCGAACACCGTCGGCTGCAGGCTGTCGTCAAAGGCATGATCGCGCTTGGTCATCACGCCACGCGTGACCTGCAGATAGACCGATTGGTCCTCGCCGGTATTGCGCCGCACCAGTTCCTCCAGCATTGCACGCCATTGCGCTTCGCTCATCGGATCGCGTACGCGAATGGCGTTCATGCTGTTGCGCAGGCGTTTCAGATGCTGTCCCAGGCGGAACAGTTTTCCGCCATAGGCCGGGATCACTTCGTAGATGCCGTCACCGAACAGAAAGCCGCGGTCCATGACCGACACGGTGGCCTGTTCGGGCTGCATGAATTCGCCATTGAGGTAGATTGTGGGCATGGGTTTTCGGGATTCGGAATTCGGTTTATGGGGTTGGACAGACGTTAGTATGTGTCATGCCCGGTTCCCGCTCACTCAAAATACAATAGCACTTCGTCCATGGCACGCCGCCACAGCGAGCCCACGGCCATCGGCTGCAGGGCGACCAGCGGTGGTTCGATGACCAGTTGGTCGTCCATGCGCACTTGCACGGAACCGAAACTTGTACCGGCGGCCACCGGCGCGGTGATGCGGCCCGGCATCTGGACACTGGCCTTGAGCTGGCTGTACTGGCCGCGGGGAATGGTCACGAACAGCGTGTCCTGAAGACCGAGCGGCAGGGTTTCCTGCTCGCCCTTCCAGACGCGCGCATCGACCAGTTTACTGCCGGCATCGTACAGCTTGTGGGTCTCGAAGAAACGGAAGCCATAGTTGAGCAGGGCCTGTGTGGCGGAGGCGCGGGCCTCCTCGCCATCGGTACCCAGCACCACTGTCAGCAGGCGCATGCCGTCACGTTCGGCCGAGGCCGCCAGGCAATAGCCGGCGGCGGAGGTGTGGCCGGTCTTGACCCCGTCGACCGAGGCGTCCCGCCACAACAGTTTGTTGCGGTTGTGCTGGGTGATGCCGTTGAAGGTGAATTCCTTCTGCGAGTACCACTTGTAGTAATCGGGAAACTCGCTGATCAGCGCGCGCGAGAGTGTGATGATGTCGCGCGCGGTCATGAAGTGTTCGGGATCGGGCAGGCCGCTGGAGTTCATGAAATGACTGCCGGTCATGCCGAGCGCCGCGGCATAGCGGTTCATGTAGGCGGCGAAGGTCTCTTCGCTGCCGGCGATATGTTCCGCCAGCGCCACGGTGGCGTCGTTGCCGGATTGCACGATCATGCCGATCAGCAGATCCTCCACCGACACCTGCTTGCCGACCTCGATGAACATGCGCGAGCCTTCCATGCGCCAGGCCTTTTCGCTGATGGTCACCATGTCGCTCAACTGGATCTTGCCGGCGGCCAGTTCCTTGAACACCACATAGGATGTCATCACCTTGGTGATGCTGGCCGGTTCCAGCCGCTCATCGGCATTGGCCTCGGCGAGAATCTGCCGGCTATGGAAATCCTGCAGCAGATATCCGCGTGCGCCGACGCTGGGCGCCTTCGGAATCGGCATGCCGGCGGCCTGGGCCGGGGTGAGCGGCAGCAGCAGACTCGCCAATGCGGCGAACAGAAACAGGGTGAAAGCTTTTTGCATTCTTTTCATGACCACTTCGCTGGGTGTTTCGCGACCGGGATTGGGATTAAAACTCGATTCAGCCAGTGCGGCGTTGACACGGTGCGCAGTATCCAACTTGATGCGTGGGCGTCCATGGGCTGCATCGGCGATGCCCAATTGTCCGTGTCCCGCGACAGATTTGCAACGCGTGGCGGAAAGGCGTCTGCGTGCGCAGGTGGCGTTTTGATGACGCCGGCGTGACCGGGCGCTGAAACCGCGCGGATAGCGCTAGTCGATGACGACGTGGGGATCGGAAATGCCGTGGCGACCGAGCGAGCTGGCCATGCGGTCGGCTTCCTCGACGCTGGTCAGGGGGCCGATTCGGACGCGGAATACCGGGCGCTGATTGCTCATGCCCTCGCTGATCTGAATGCTCGCCAGTTTTTCCTCGCGCAGCTTGCTGGACAGGCGTTCGGCATTGCTGCGGCTCGAGAAGGCGCCGACCTGCAGGTAGAGCTCCGGGTTGGCGCTGGCGGCTGCCGGCCGGGAACTGACGCTCGGGGTGCTGCTGCTCGGGGCGCTGGTATTACGCGCCTCGATCACGCGCGGCTCCGATTGCCGTTGCCGCGGATCGATCGCACGCACCTCCACCAGTCCGGTGCCTTCGCCCAGAATGCCGAGCTTGGCCGCCGCCGCATAGGACAGGTCGATAATGCGATTGTCATGGAAAGGGCCGCGATCGTTCACTTTGACCACGACGGTACGGCCATTGCGCAGATTGGTCACTTCCGCATACGTGGGCAGCGGCAGCGACTTATGTGCGGCGGTCATGGCGTACATGTCGTAGCTTTCGCCACTGGAGGTGCGGTGACCATGGAATTTGGTGCCATACCAGGAAGCGACACCGCGTTCCTTGTAGCCGGCGCTGGTGGACATAACGTGATAACGCTTGCCCAGGACCACATAGCTCGAGGGGTTGCCATAGCGACTGCGGGGCTCGGCCTTGGGCACGGCGTCGGGCACCGCCTGTACGTCGGGCGGTGCCGACGGGGCGCCGTCATGACGGCTGCTATAGCGCCCGCCGCCACCGCTGCTGCAGGCCACCAGCACGGCCGCGCTGGTGGCCAAGGCCAACCACTGCCAAACGCGTGGTGATTTCCTGAAACTACCTAAATTCATTTGCATATGCATACTATCGGCGAAACCGCTTCGATTTTCCAGTCACAACAGGACGGGGCCGAAGCGTGCCGGTCTATTTGAGCCGGCTGCAGGTTTCATTGAGCCGCGCTGGTACCGTTGCGGCGGGCCGCAATTTCGTTGCCCAACTGGTGTACGGCCATGGCGTAGAGCGGGCTGCGGTTGTAGCGTGTGATCACATAGAAATTATTGAACACCACCCAGTACTCCGGACCTTCCTCACCTTCCAGTTCGATCAGCCCGACCTGAGTGTCCGCCGCGATGGGTGTTTCGGTACGGACGCCGTGAGCGGCCAATGCGGAGGCCGGCATGTGCGGTTTCAGGCCTTTTTCCAGCAGCGCCTTGTAGCCCTCACCCTGGACCTGTGCGCGACGTACCACCGGGGCGCCTTTTTCCCAGCCGTGCACCTTGAGGTAGTTGGCGACGCTGCCAATGGCATCGCGCTCGCTGCCCCACAGGTCGCGTTTGCCGTCACCGTCGAAATCGACCGAATAGCGACGATAACTGCTCGGAATGAACTGGCCCTGGCCCATGGCGCCGGCATAGGAGCCCTTGGCCTCGAGCGGA
>JBFEJM010000250.1:0-4178 GCA_041553175.1 Gammaproteobacteria bacterium
ACGCTCACGAAAGTTCAACCACTTCCTCGATCGGCTGGTGCTCAAGGTACCCGTAGTCGGCGATATCATGACCAAGGCGGCGATTGCCCGTTACGCACGCACGCTGTCGACTATGTTCGCTGCCGGCGTACCGCTGGTGGATGCATTGGAATCAGTGGCGGGCGCCGCCGGCAACATTGTCTATACCCAGGCGATCCTGCGTATGCGCGATCAGGTCTCAACCGGCCAGCAATTGCAGCTGGCCATGACGCAGGCCGGAATCTTCCCCAACATGGTCGTTCAAATGGTGTCCATCGGTGAAGAATCAGGCGCGCTGGACAGCATGCTGAGCAAGGTGGCCGAGTTTTACGAACAGGAAGTCGATGATGCAGTCGATGCGCTGAGCAGTCTGCTCGAACCGCTGATCATGGCGGTACTGGGCGTACTTGTTGGTGGCCTCGTCATCGCCATGTATCTGCCGATCTTCAAGATGGGCTCAGTCGTCTGACCTTCGAAACTCAATGAATATGGAAATAGCGCACGCCCCCTCCTGGGGGCGTGTCGTTGAGGAACCATGGAACTCATCAACCTACTCGCGCAGAACAGCTACCTCCTGATCGGCACCGTCTTTTTGTTCGGACTGCTGATCGGCAGCTTTCTGAATGTCGTCACCTACCGCCTGCCAGTCATGATGGAACGCGACTGGAAGCAGCAGTGCAAGGAATATCTTCATCCAGAAGCAGAACAGGAATCCCTGGACCGCTTTGACCTCGTCACACCGCGCTCGCGCTGCCCTGCCTGCGGACACAAGATCACCGCTCTGGAAAATGTCCCGGTTCTGAGTTATCTGCTGCTGCGTGGCAAGTGTTCTGCCTGCGGCGCACACATCTCCGCGCGTTATCCAATCGTGGAATTCGTCACCGGCCTGTTATCGGCGGTCGTGGCCTGGAAACTTGGCTGGGGCTGGCCACTGGCCGCGGCGCTCGTGTTCACCTGGGCGCTCATACCGCTCAGCCTGATCGACTTCGATCACAAACTGTTGCCGGACTCGATCACCCTGCCACTCTTGTGGCTGGGACTGCTGCTGAGCCTGGGTGATGTATTTGTCGATACCCGCGCCAGCATCATCGGTGCTGCGGCAGGCTATCTCTCCCTCTGGACGGTGTATCAGCTGTTCCGCATCGTGACCGGCAAGGAAGGCATGGGCTTCGGCGATTTCAAACTGCTCGGTGCCTGCGGCGCCTGGTTGGGCTGGCAGGCCTTACCGGTCATTATTCTTTTATCATCGGTGGTCGGTGCCGTCGTGGGTATAGCCCTTATTCTGGCGCTGGGACGCGATCGCAACATCCCTATTCCCTTCGGGCCTTACATCGCCGCGGCCGGCTGGCTGGCACTGCTGTGGGGTGACGATCTTACGCAAGCCTATATGCGTTTCGCGGGATTGAGCTGAGCCCGCAATCCATTTCACACCGAAGATCGCGACGCACACAAAGAACAATCTTTTCCTGTCGGTGATAATTCTTCGCCAGCTTCGCGTGCTTTGGCGTGAATGATCTTTTACAGTACCCCTATGCTGCGCATCGGCCTTACAGGCGGTATCGGTTCCGGGAAATCCACGGTTGCGGATCTATTTGCGGCTCGCGGTGTCCCGGTCATCGATACAGACGCGCTGGCGCGGACCGTAGTTGAACCCGGCAAACCCGCCTTGACGGAGATCGTCGCACGGTTCGGCACCGACGTCATCGACGACCAGGGGCAGTTGAATCGAATGCAGATGCGCGAACATGTGTTCGCCGACCCGCAGGAACGCAAAGCCCTGGAGGCCATCCTGCACCCGCGTATTCGTGCCGAAGTTCAACACCGTCTCGCGACACTCAATGCCGCTTATGCGCTGATTGTGATCCCCTTGTTGTTCGAGTCGAACCAAACCGATCTGGTCGATCGTATCCTTGTCGTTGACGCGCCGGTCGATGCCCAGCGCAGCCGTGTGGCTGCGCGTGACCATGCCTCTTCTGATCAAATCGATGCCATTCTCGCCGCCCAACTCCCGCGCAGCGAGCGTCTTGCGCGGGCGGACGATGTCATCGACAACAGCGGTGATCTCGCTGCGCTCGATAACCAGATCGAGACACTGCATCGCCGTTACTGCGAGCTCGCCACGCAGCATCGTTGACACCGTCCTTGCGCGGCGGCGTGAATACGGCGCCACCAAACCCGATTTGCCAGCATCGATGTGCTCGTGGAACAATAGGCCGCCTACCCTTGGGGACAATCCACCGGCCATAGCCTGTGTCTCGAAAAGTAATATACGAACAACCTCTTAATGAACGGATCCGGGCCTTTCTTCGGCTCGAGTATCTGTTCCAGCAGGTCCGCCACCATCTCGGCGGCACCAGCCCGTGGGACAGCCGCGCCGCGCTCGCCAGCCTGTTGGATATCATGAACATCTTCGGCCGCAGCGATCTGAAGACCGAAGTCATGAAGGAACTGGAACGGCATACCGCCAATCTGGCCCGCCTGGAGCAGAATCCCGACGTCGATCGCTCCCAGCTGACTGATCTGCTTGATGAACTCGATCTGCTCATCGACCAGCTGCACGCCTACAATGGCCCGGTCGGCGCGCATTTGAAGGGAAACGAGTTTCTCAGCGCCATTCAGCAGCGCAGCGCGATTCCGGGCGGCACCTGCGACTTCGATCTGCCGGCCTTCCATTTCTGGGTGGAACGGCCCGCCGAGGAGCGCCTGCGCGATCTGGCCGCCTGGCTGGACTGCTTCGATGCCATCGGCCGCGCCATCAAGCTGATTCTGCATCTGACCCGCGGCAGCAACCTGTTTCATGAGTACACCGCCGAGGCCGGCTTCTTTCAGCGTACCCTAGACGCCAACGTGCCCTGTCAGATGGTACGGGTGGCGCTGCCGGCGGGTTCAACCTACTACGCGGAAATCAGCGGTGGTCGGCACCGTTTCTCAGTCCGCTTTCTGGTGCAGTCCTCCACCAGTGAGCGCGCGACTCAAACCACCGACAACGTCAAATTCGAGCTGGCCTGCTGCGTTATCTGAACGCCGGTCACATGCCCGCCGCACTTGACGCCCCGCAGACGGGGACAATATGCATAAAGACTCCGACGTCAAAACCACCAAGAATAAACCCAAGGTTCCCTGCCCGACCTGTGGCAAGAAGCTGATCTGGTCGACGGACAACCCATGGCGCCCGTTCTGCTCCGAGCGCTGTCGACTGATTGATTTGGGAGAATGGCTGACGGAGAACATGCGGATCCCAGACAAGGATCAGCTGCCCCCCGAAGCGGAGCCGGACGACGAGTTCTGAAACCGGATATTATTCAGACGGCTCGCTGGACGTACTTTGGCTCACAAAGGGGATCTCAGCCGTCCAGGCGCGCGCACCGTCGGTCAGCCTGACCCGCGCCAGCCAGTCGCGCCGGCCCATGGTACAGACCGGCAGCAGCGCAGTTCCCGACCAGTCGCTGTCACTCTGCCGTTCGAGCCGGTAGCGGTTCTGTCCCATATCCATGCCGACCATACCAAACTCGAGCTCAACCGCCGCGGCCTCGCTCAAGACATCACCCGCAATCACCCGCAGTTGGACCGGAAACGCCTCCAGGGCGATCACGGGCGGACCCAGGACCAGTTCCAGCCGCAGGGCGTCACCACGTGCCACACAGGCCTGATAGGCGGCGTCGCAGGGCTGCTCGACCTCCAGCACGACCGTACCTGCCCTGCCCGCTGGATTCGACGGCCGCCCCAGCCATAGCAGGCCCGCCAGTACCGCACCTGCCAGTACCGCTGCAACCAAGCGCAAACCTGTCCGCGTCATTGTCACTCTCCTGACCAGAGGCCGCGTATGGCGGCGATACCCTGCGCGCCCGCATTCCAGGCGGACTCCAGATCCGCCACCCCGACGCCACCCAGGGCAAACACCGGCAGCGGCGCCGACTCGGTCAACGCGCGCAGCCCAGTCCAGCCCAGATGCGCCTGGCCGGGATGGCTGGCCGTGGGCTGCACGGGCCCGACCACGGCGAAGTCGACCCCTATACGCGCCGCCTGCGCAAGCTCGGCCGCTGAATGGCAGGAGGCCGCCACCCAGAGCGCATTCGGCAGCGGCCGTGCCGACAGCGATCGCAGGCGGTCCGATGTCAAGTGAACACCTGCCGCCTCCAACTCCAGGGCCAACGCCGGCT
>JBFEJM010000251.1:0-4172 GCA_041553175.1 Gammaproteobacteria bacterium
CGGCGTGCGCGAAACATGGCATGGGACTTCCCTCCTTGGCTTTACTGGTTTGCTTGGCCGCTGCGTCCGTGAGCCTGGCATGCGGCACTGTGCGCGATGGGTATCGAGACGTGGCGCATCGCCGATGGTAACCGCAATCACGGGTGGAATACCAAAAATGGTACGCGCTAGCTTTATTGGTTGTATCGATTTAATCATAAAAGGATACAGTCATCCCTGATCCCGCTTTCCATTCGGGAAATAGAATCTATACTCGGTTTTCCAGCATTCGCAACCGACAGGAGTCATGACCATGAGTGAGCTGACCCCGCAGGAACTGACCGGATTGGATCGCATTATCAAGGAGAGAAAGTCGTTGTTGGATCAGCTCAATGACGTCAACAACCTGGTTGCCAATTTCATTACCCCGACCAACAACTCGAGCATTCTGCATGGTGAGAACATCGACTTGACCGGCGGTGAGGGCCTGTCGCTGGATGACCTCGCCAAGTTGCGTGACGAATCGTTTCGATAGCGTTCGATCAAGCATATGTCGCTCGCCGCTATTCTGATCTGCGGGCTGGTGGTGGCATGGCTTGTTGTCACCGTTCTCGCGCATATCCCGCCATTTCAATTCTGGATCAACCGGGTCGACGGTTGTTATTTCATTCCCCACTGGAACTTCTTCGCGCCGAATCCCGGCGACAAGGACTACTATCTGGTCGCGCGTGCGCGTTGTCGGGACGGTCGGCTCACCGAATGGCGAAACGTGCCGCTCTACGGTCCTCGGCCGAAGTTCGCCTGGCTATGGCATCCGCAAAAGCGCGCCGCGAAGATCTTCAATGACACGGTGCAGTCGATACGATTCCTGCGCCGGGTCGAAGGCGTGCCCGATTCAGGATTGCCGTTTTCCCTGCCCTACCTGCTGTTGCTGAGAACCGTATCCAAGGCCGTACCTGCGACGCCGGACGCTGCCGAAATCCAGTTCGCGATTATCGAATCGACCGGCCACGATGAGCGCGCACTTTCCTGCGCCTTTCTTTCCAGCTTTCATCGGCAATGATGCACGGGGTGGCAATGGACATCGTCACATGCCTGGTCATCACCAAAATACTGCTGGCCGCCTGGGCACTGCTTTCCGCAATGGAATGGTTGGCAAACCTCCCCTTGTTTCGTCGCGACGGCCTGTTGTCCTGGGAGCTGCTGAAACTGCGGCCGAGCCTGTCGGGCGAAGCCAGTCTGGGCACGCTGCTGTACTCCGACTTCGCCCTGTTATCGATGATCGGCGGCCGCGCACTGGCCGGGGCGGCGCTCATGATGCCGTCAGCGAACTGGTGGGACCTGCCCTGCAGCGGCCTGATTCTGCTCTCGTGCCTCTACGTTTCCCGCCGGACCGTGTTCGGCAGCGACGGCTCGGATCAAATGGGAATGGTCATTGCAGCAGGCGTGACCCTCATCTCGGCGGGGCTTGCGCTGAACGACAATGACTTGGCGTTGTGCGGCGTGTTCGCGATCGCAGGGCAGGCGACGCTGGCCTATTTCATCGCGGGCGCCGCCAAAGCGGTATCGCCGATCTGGCGTGGAGGCCATGCCATGCCGCGGGTCATGAACACCCGTTCCTACGGTCATCCGCTAGCCGCCAAAATCGCCGGCAGCAGCACGGCGCTGAGCGGCAGACTCTGTTGGCTGATTATCCTGACCGAAATGCTGTTCCCGCTGGTATTCCTGTTGCCCTGGAACATCGCGATTCTGTGTCTCGCCTGCTTCGCGGTGTTTCATTTCTGCAATGCCTACTTCATGGGGCTGAACGCATTCGTCTGGCCGTTTCTTGCCACCTATCCCTCGGTGATGCTGCTGAACACGATGATCCGCAGCGGGCTGGGTTGGGCATGAACGCGCCAGCGATCGATGCCTTGCCGGACGGACTGTCAATCATCTATGACGGCGACTGTCCGTTCTGCGCCGCCTTTGCGCGGCTCTACGTCGTCCGTGCCAACGTCGGCGACGTCGCCTTGCTCAACGCGCGCGAACACCCTGTGCTCGTGACTTCGCTGCGTTCAAGGGGAATGGAAATCAATGACGGCATGGTCGTGCACTGGCTCGGCAAACTGTACTGGGGTGCAGACGGCATGCATATCCTGTCAGTGCTCGGCGCCGAGTCCGGCTTCTTCAGTGCGGCAAACCGATTCCTGTTCAGGCGCGCGCGCATGGCCAGGCTTGTCTATCCGCTGCTTGCGGCGGGGCGGCGGCTGGTTCTTGCCCTGCTGGGGCGGCAGGCGATCGCCTAGGTGGGAGTCAAGCCGCAACCGCCTTTTGAATCAGCGGCAGCAACGGCTCAGGCAGCCGGACCTTGCCGGACAGCGCGAACGCATGCGCGCGGTCGGACATTTTGCGCCAGGTCTTGCGGATGATGTCGAGCCACTTGGCTTCATCGTATTCGGGATGCTTGCCGGCGAATTCGAGCATGTAGTGCTCGATGAAGACCAGGCCGATGACATCCTCCAGCATTTGCGTGTCCGGGTTCACCTTGAGGGCGCGCTTGCCGACCGCCTGCCTCACGCGTTCGATAGTGGCTTCGGGACAACCGGCCTGCTCGAGCAGCGTGGCCGCGGTTTGTGCATGGAACTTGTACAGCCCGGCGCGCCATTGCAGATAACCCTGGCGTCCCTCCGGATAACTGTCGCGCGGCGTTTTCCAGCGCTGAATATGCTGTGCACGCACCGCGAGCCGAATGGCATCGTCCGCCTCGGGCGCGTACCGCTCAAGCATGTTCGACATTCGGTGCGAATACAGAAGTTCCTTTGGCCAGGGCTTGCCGTCGAGCTGCTCCTGATTCGGGTCCTCGCGGTTGGCGTTGTCGATGAGTTCAACGGCCTTATCAAAACACGGATGCTGTGACATGGAATGTTCTTTCCTTTCGGTACGACTCACGAATGATCAGGCTCACAGGGTATTTGAGTCCTATGTTAGAGACAAACACTCTCGAGCCCCGATATTCCGAATCCCCGATAATATCCGATCAGCCCCGCTTCAACACAATGGCAAATAACGGCCCTTGCACAAACAGCGTGAATAACACCACGCCATAGCCGATCGCCTGGGCGGTCCACCAGCCGGGCAGGGTGGTGGGCAGCGACAACGCCAGCGCGGCGGTCACCGCACCGCGCTGCCCCGCGCCGATCAGAATGCGGCGTTCATACCAGCTCATCCGTTCAACACCGGGCAGATGCTCCAGCACCGGCAGTGCCGCATAGATCGGCACCGCTCGCCCCAGAAAGGCGGCGAACACGCCGATGGCCATCGCCAGCCAGCCGTGAGTGAACAGGCTTGTGGTGATGGTCACACCCACCAGCAAAAAGGCAATGCCGGCGGCGATAAAGGCGATGAAGCTCCACAACGTCTTCACAAACGCCGCGTCGGAGCGGCTGACGGCGATACCCAGGATCACGCCGCTCACAAGTGCCGCCATCACACCCGACATGCCGCCCAATCCCTCGGCCGTCGAGAATGACAGATACGCGACCGCAACAGTGAGTGCCGCGCGCAGACTGTCCTGGGTATACAGCCGAAACGCGAGGTAGGCGATACCGCCCATCAGCGCGCCGACCAGCGCGCCGCCGAGGAACACGCGCAGGAATTCCAGCGCCACCGCCGCCACCGACATGCCCGCGTCGAACGCCGTCGTCGCCAGCATGCCGCTCAGCAGCACGTTGTAAAGCACGATGGCGAGGCCGTCATTGAACAGGCTCTCGCCTTCGAGCTTGGTGATCAGCGCAGGGGATACCTTGTGCGCCTGCAGAATCTGGATCACCGCAGAGGGGTCGGTCGCGGCGACAATGGTCGCCGCCACCAGCGCGGTGAGGAATGGAAAGCCTGCGGCGTTGCCGATGCCCAAATACAGCAGCGCCGCCGTGATGGCGGTACTGATCAGAAACACGGGAATCGCCAGCAGCAGGATGGTCGGCAACTGCCGCGCCAGCGCGCGCGCATCCAGTGTCAGCGCCGATGCGAATACGAAAATCGGCACCAGCACATAGAGCACGAGATCGCGGAAGTGATGCCAGCGCAGTCCGAGATCGACGCCGGCTCCGGTGATCAGTTCCGAGCCGATGAATCCCGCCAGCACGAGCAGCGCGGCGAAGGGGAGTTTCAGCCGCCGCGCCAGCGGTTCCAGTGCCAGCGCGAGCAGCACC
>JBFEJM010000252.1:0-4164 GCA_041553175.1 Gammaproteobacteria bacterium
AGGAGTTGCCGATCTCAGGGAGACTGTGACTGGTAAGCTCTTTGGCCAGCGCCATCGCAACCTGCCGCGGCCGGGCAATCGACCGACTGCGTCGCGACGATAACATGTCTGCCATGCGGATCTTGTAATATTCGGCAACGGTCTTTTGAATATTCTCAATGGAAACCAGCTTGTCCTGCAAGGCAAGCAGATCCCGCAGCGCCTCTTTGGCGAATTCCAACGTCACGGCGCGGCCGGTAAAACGAGCGCTGGCGGCCACGCGACGGAGCGCACCTTCAAGTTCGCGGATGTTTGACTGCAGCCGCTTGGCAATAAAGAACGCCACTTCATTGGGAAGATCTATCTGTGTCTGCGCCGCCTTGGACATCAGAATCGCTACCCGCGTTTCCAATTCCGGCGGTTCGATTGCAACAGTCAGACCCCAACCGAATCGTGACTTGAGGCGTTCTTCCAGGCCGTTGACCTCTTTCGGGTAGCGGTCGCAGGTGAGAATGACCTGCTGTTGCCCTTCAAGCAGTGCGTTGAAGGTATGAAAGAACTCTTCCTGCGACCGCTCTTTACCCGCAAAAAACTGAATATCATCGATCAGCAACGCATCCACTGACCGGTAATAGCGTTTGAATTCGTTGATCGCGTTATGTTGTAACGCCTTCACCATGTCGGCGACAAAACGCTCGGAATGCAAGTACACCACTTTCGCGTCGGGCTTGCCGGCGAGTATCAGATTGCCAACGGCGTGCATCAGATGGGTTTTGCCCAGACCGACCCCACCGTAGATGAATAGGGGATTGTAGGCCCCGCCGGGGTTCTCGCCGACCTGGATGGACGCAGCGCGCCCCAACTGGTTGGACTTGCCCTCGACAAAATTCTCAAAGGTGAAGTTCGGGTTCAGGGTGTGGTTGGCCGCGGATCTGCGCGTGCTCGATCGCTCCGCCGAGCGCACAAACCGGGTTTCGGTGTCCGCCGCCTGAGGGGCTTTGGACGCACGCCGTGTGCCGACCTCCAATGCGATCTGCGGTGCCGGCGCCTGAGAGAAATCCTCTACCGCCTGTGTGATCTGCTCGAAAAAATGCTCCCGCACCCAGTCCAGCACAAACCGATTCGGCGCCAGCAGCCGCAGCTGATCATTTTCGGCAACCGCGTGCAGCGGCCGGATCCAGGTATTGAACTGCTGCTCGGGCAACTCGGTTTCCAGGCGGTCGAGACACTTCTTCCACAACGGTGCATCCAACGCTCGAAACCTCCTGAACGGTGCGCTTTGGGGGTAGGGAAGGGGGCAGTCTATACCTGCCGGGCGGAGTTATCCACACCCTGCGTAAACCCTGGCCGAGTTGACATTCATTCCACACACCCTCTACTATTGCGCGTTTTCCGCCGCCCTCTGTGGGCGGTCGGATCGGCCATAATCTGACGAGTTTCCTGTCATGAAAAGAACGTTTCAGCCCAGTAATCTTAAGCGTAAACGCACCCATGGGTTTCGCGCCCGGATGCGTACCAAGAACGGCCGCCTGGTTCTGAAGGCCCGACGCGCCAAGGGACGGGCCCGCCTGTCCGTTTAGTTCCTCCCGCGTTGACCAGGGGTCCGGCCAGCTTTGCACGTACAGCGCGCCTGACCCGACCTGTCGAGTACCGACGGGTTTTTGCCAATGCCGAGCGGGCGACCAGCCGCAGTTTCACCATGCTGGCGTGCGCCAACGAGCTGGAATCACCCCGACTAGGCCTGGCTATTTCCCGCAAAGTAGCCGCGCGGGCCGTAGTGAGGAATCGGATAAAGCGCTGTATTAGAGAAAGTTTCCGCTGCCAGCGGCAGAGCATGGCCGGTTGGGATATTGTTGTTCTGGCTCGACCCGCTGCCGCGACCCGAACCACCAGCGAACTGCGTGCGGAATTGGACCAACTCTGGAACCGTTTGAAACGACGCTAATGCGCACCCTGCTCCTTCTGCTAATCCGCGGCTACCGCTTCTTTCTCAGTCCCTGGGTCGGGCAGCATTGCCGCTTCTACCCGAGCTGCTCCTGCTACGCAATGACCGCAATTGAACGGTTCGGGAGTTGGCGGGGCTTGGGACTGGCGCTACGGCGTATAGGTCGCTGCCACCCCTGGCATCCGGGTGGCGTAGACCCCGTACCTGAAAAACAACCCCGATGCGCCCATCATGGATAATCAACGCCTATTTCTCTTTGTCGCCCTGTCGTTTGTCGCGTTGATGCTGTGGGACGCCTGGCAGCGCGATTACCACACCCCGCCGCCCACTCCGACCGAGCAGGTAGCACCAGAAGTCGAAACCCCGGCCGCCGATCTGCCCGTTGCGGCCCCGGTGGCGCCCGGCCAGCTGGCGGAACCTGCCGCGGTCGTTGCCAGCGCCGAACGCGTCCACGTGGTTACGGATGTGTACGATCTCGAAATCGATACGCGCGGCGGTGACCTGCGCCGGCTCGATCTGCTGAATTATCCGGCAACCTCCGACAATCCGGACGTATCGGTGCGCCTGCTCAACGAAGCGATGCCGAACCTGTTTATTATCCAGTCCGGTTTGCGCACCGAGAGTGGCACCGAACCGACCCACTACGCCGTCTTCAAGGCGGAACGCACCGAGTATCGTCTGAACAAGGGTCAGACCTCGCTGGTTGTGCCGCTGGTCTGGCGGAGTCCGGAAGGCGTGACCGTGACCAAGCGCTATGTGTTTGAGCCGGGTTCCTATGTGATTTCGCTGGAGCAGGAGGTTACCAACGCGTCGGGCGATGTCTGGAGTGGTCGCCAGTACCGCCAGCTGCAGCGGGCCGAAGGCGCGAAGGACGGCAGCAGTAAATTCGTCTACACCTATCTCGGCGGGGTGCTCTACAGTCCGGCGGAAAAATACGAGAAGCTGGATTTCGATGCCATGGCCGAAGCCGATCTCGCCCGCGATATCACCGATGGCTGGGCGGCGATGATCCAGCATCATTTCCTGGGTGCCTTGATACCCTCGGCCGGCGAACCCAATCATTATTACAGCCGGTCGCTGGGCGACGGGCGCTATGTGCTCGGTGCCGTCGGCCCGACACTGTCAGTGGAAAATGGTGAGACCCTGGTATTTCCCACCCGCTTTTTTGTCGGTCCGAAGCTGCAGGACGAATTGGGTGAGGTTGCGCCCGGTCTTGAACTGACCGTCGACTACGGCATGCTGACCATCATCGCGAAGCCCATTTTCTGGTTACTGGAAAAGATCCACGCATTCGTGAACAACTGGGGCTGGTCCATCATTCTCCTGACCCTGCTGATCAAACTTGCGTTCTACAAACTGTCCGAGACCAGTTACCGTTCCATGGCGCAGATGCGCAAGCTTGCCCCACGACTGCAGGCACTCAAAGAGCGCTTCGGTGACGATCGCCAGAAACTGAATCAGGCGATGATGGACATGTACCGCACGGAGAAGATCAATCCGCTCGGTGGCTGCCTGCCGATTCTGGTACAGATCCCCGTATTCATTTCGCTGTACTGGGTGCTGCTGGAAAGCGTGGAAATGCGTCAGGCACCATTTGCGTTGTGGTTGACCGATCTGTCGGCAAAAGATCCCTATTTCGTATTGCCGCTGATCATGGGCGTAACCATGTTCATTCAGCAGAAGCTCAATCCCGCGCCGATGGACCCGGTACAAGCCAAAGTGATGATGGTTTTACCCTTCGTGTTCACTGTCTTCTTTGCATTTTTCCCGTCCGGTCTGGTGCTGTATTGGGTAACCAACAATGTGCTCTCCATCGCTCAGCAATGGGTCATCACCAAACGGGTCGAGCAGGGAAAAGACTGACGCCGGGCGGTTGTAACAACTGCCAATCGATCAGACCCTGATGATGCGCTGGACTCGTCCCGCCTGCCCGTGCATCGTAGGCACATGACCGCAACCGATACCATTGCCGCAATTGCAACGCCACCCGGGCGTGGTGGTGTCGGTATAGTGCGAGTATCCGGTCCCGCCGTTCCCTCGATCGCAACTGCGTTACTCGGTCGTTTACCGCCGCCCCGCAGCGCATTGCTCCAGACGTTTCGCACCGCCCAGGGCGATCCTATCGACACCGGGCTCGCGCTCTATTTTCCTGTTCCGCATTCGTTCACCGGCGAGGATGTTCTGGAACTGCACGGGCATGGCGGACCTGTTGTCATGGATCTCCTGCTCGCACGTGCACT
>JBFEJM010000253.1:0-4159 GCA_041553175.1 Gammaproteobacteria bacterium
GCATTCATCGGTAATCATCAATGCCATGGGTATGTCCCCCGTGGGCAGGCCGCCCGGTAAATATTAGCAGCGGATAATATTAGCGAAGCCGGGCCCGTAATGCAGCCACAACTTTGGGGTGGACAAACGGCGACACATCACCGCCCAGCGCGGCGATCTCCCGTACAAGGCTTGAAGAAACAAAGGCATACTGCTCGGCAGGGGTCAGAAAGACGGTTTCGATATCGGGTGCCAGCTGGCGGTTCATGCTGGCGAGCTGGAACTCGTATTCGAAGTCTGACACCGCCCGCAGTCCACGCAAGATGACACTGGCGCCACACTGATGCAGGAAATCGACCAGCAGGGTATCGAAGCTCAGCACCTCGACATTGGGCAGTCCGTCCACCACGTCGCGTGCCAATGCCACCCGCTGTTCCAGCGGAAAAGCCGGCGCCTTGCCCGGATTGGCGGCAACCGCCACGATCACGCGATCGAACAGCCGCACGGCCCGCTGGATCAGATCGACATGGCCGTTGGTGATGGGATCGAAGGTACCCGGATAGACGGCGGTGCTCATGGATGGATTGCTCGCGGTTCGGCCCGGAATGACCAGCGCTCATGGTACCGCAACCAAACCGACACTACAGCAGCGGCGCTCGCGAGCGGATTACCTGATCGCGCCGGGGCCGACGGCATCAGAATGGCGTCGGGCCAGATGATAGCCGACCTGGCCGGTGGCCTTGCTGCGAATCAACACCAATCCCGCCGGCAACAGCGCACTCAATTGATCGGGCCGAAGCTCACGTTCGGCTTCCATATAGAGCCAGACGTCCGCCGTCATCCAGCCGAGCTCCAGCAGTGCCAGCGATGTGCTCAGCAGGCCCTGCCCATACGGCGGATCCAGCAGGACGATATCGAACGGGCGTGATGTGCCGCGCAGGTATTGCAG
The DNA here is from genome assembly GCA_041553175.1 of Gammaproteobacteria bacterium. Taxonomy (GTDB): domain Bacteria; phylum Pseudomonadota; class Gammaproteobacteria; order Thiohalobacterales; family Thiohalobacteraceae; genus JAHJQQ01. The sequence continues at coordinate 929 of JBFEJM010000253.1, forward strand.
CGCGTCCGCCTGCACCACTTGTATTCCCTCGGCACCCAACAGCTGCACCTGGTCATAGAGAATTTTCGCCACTCGGGGATCGCGCTCGACCATTAGCACCTCAGCCGCGCCCCGCGAAGCCGCTTCGAAACCCAGCGCGCCGCTGCCGGCATACAAATCGAGCACTCGGCTGCCTTCGATCACGGGCGCCAGCCAATTGAACAGGGTTTCGCGCACGCGATCCGGAGTCGGACGCACGCCCGGCACATCCGCCACCTGCAGTTTACGGCCCCGCCACTGCCCGCCGATGATGCGAATCCGATTGGGCTGTTTAGCAGCGGACATAAAAAAAAGGGGCCGTGAGCGATTCCATTCGCCCATAATCCCGTCCCTGGGCCGGCCCGTCAAACATCGATCCGCGCACACAACCGCCTGCACGCGCACAGACGCCACGGATCAATCCGCGCAACTTTTGTAGTGGCGGCAAACGCGGAGAATCGAGACCGGAAAAATTCCCGGCCCCGACTTTCCCCGCCTGCGTTAATCGCCTTTACGACGCCGGCGCAAGGCCGCCAACAGACTCAGACCGGAACCGAACAGATAGAGGGGTGCTGGAAGCGGTACCGCACTCATCGGCACCATTCCAGGCGTAGGCGACATAAGCGCCATGAAGTCCGTCAGATTATTATTGGTGTCCAGCAGTACATCAATGCGTGCAAGGCTGGTCCCTGCGGACACATCGGGTGCGGCATCGCCTTCACCGGCGAAAAACAAGCCGGTGAAGTCACCATAACCCAGCGCATCCACAAGCACATCGCCGTTATACAACTGCAGCGAGTCCGGCCCATTCTGCAGATCGGTCGCGGTAATAAAATCGGCATTGGCGATGTTGGTGGTGGCGCCGCCGGCATCATCGGCCACAACAAACACGCCATCGTCCGGGATGACACCGGACAGCATCACCGTCCGATAGACACTGCCATCACCCCCATTAACGCCCTGCAGCGACCAGCCGCTGAGCGCCGTACCCGGGGTTCCGTAGAGTTCAACGAAGACATTGCCCGCGTCGCCCCCGGAGGCATCGTAGAGCACCTCGGAGATCACAACAGCGGATGCGGATGAAGCAAATGAAAAACCAATGACTGACAGGCAAAAGGCGCCAAGCCCCTTGCGGGAGGGATACCGTTCCATGGCCTATTTCTCCGTAGTATTGAAGTGAGTTGTTGTTGCGGCGCCGCTCATTCCATAAGCAGTCACCGCATGCCAGCTTAACGGCTCAACTCAAAAACACTATCAGTCTCGCTCGACACTTTTGTAAGCCATGTGCGACGTTCGCAGCCGACATCACAACAGGGCGACGGAGTTTATTTCTGACCGCCCACCATCACAGTCAGCATTCGATCCGGCTGCAGACGCCGTTTGAACGCGTCCCGCACCTGCGCCAGCGTGATTGCCTCGATCTTCGCATTGAACGTTTCCAGATAATCGAGCGGCAGGTGATAGAAACCGATCACAGCGAGGTAATCGAGTATTTTTCGATTGCTGTCGATGCGCAGCGCATAGCCGCCGGTAAGGTGTTTCTTGGCCGCCACCAGCTCCTCTTCTGTCGGACCTTCCTCGACATAGCGCGCGAGCACTTCACGCACGACCTGCAGCGCCTCGGCCGCCTGATCGTTGCGGGTCTGTAAGCCGAGCTCAAATGGACCGCGTTCGGCCATGGGCTGGAAATAGCTGTATACGCTGTAGGACAGCCCGCGCTTTTCACGCACCTCGTTGCTCAAGCGGGAGACCAGCCCGCCACCACCCAGCACATAGTTACCCAGATAGAGCGCGAAGTAATCGGGATCTTCGCGTTTCATGCCGGGCTGGCCGATTTGAATATGCGTCTGACTGGACGGATGTTCGATGCGTCGTTCGGCCGCACTTGCCAGATCGGCAACCGACGGCAATGCGGGTGCCGGCTCGCCCTTCGGCAATGCCTGCACCGCCACAGTGGCTATACGTTCGGCAGCGGCGCGATCGACGGCCCCGACAATCGCGACCACCGCATTACGGGCGACATAGTACTTTTTATGGAAGGCCTTCAACGCGGCACGATCAAGTGCATTCAGGCTTTCGATCGTCCCTTCCGGTGGCGAGGCATAGGGATGCTCTTCGTACAAAGCTGCATAGAATGCCTTGTCCGCCACCGTGCCGGGTTTCTGTTGCGCGTACTGCAGCGCAACCAGCATGCTTTCACGCTCGCGCTTCAGATCAGCGACATTGAACGAGGGTTCGGCGATGACCTTGGCAAATACGTCCAGGGCCGGATCCAGATACTTGGGTTCAACCAGACTGCGCAGACTCAGCGTCGCCATATCACGCAATGAGCTTCCACTCAGACGCGCGCCGACACCTTCAAGGCGCGCCGCGATCTGATCGGCGCTCAAACCACCGGCACCCTTGTCCAACAGCACATGCGTCAGCTGCGCGCGACCGGCGTGACCATCGTCCCGTGAACTGCCGGCATCAAAGACCACCGTCACGTCGATCATAGGCAGCTCGGGTGCGGGTACAAAATATACGCGCGCACCGTTGGCGGTCTGCCAGTGCTGGATCGGTGCCATTGCCAGTGCCGGCAGCGCCAGCCACTGCAACACCAGGACGCTCAGCGCAGCGATTGAAAATTTCATCTTAGTGGCCATGACCACCTCCCATAGCGGCGGCGCTGGCCCGTTTACGGGTGGCCTCGTCCATCGGCTGCGGGTCCAGCACTGCAACCGTGAGATAGTCATCACGCAGATACTTCCGCGCCACGTCCTGAACCTGCTCGGCCGTTACGGCCTGTATGCGCGGCAGATAGTCATCCATAACCTGCCAACTCAACCCCACCGTCTCCAGCGTCCCTATCTTCATGGCCTGATAGAACACCGAGTCCTCCTGGTACACGCGATCGGCCAACACCTGCGCCTTGACCCGCTCCAGTTCGTCTGTCGTTACCGGTTCGTCCCGGAGTTTCTGGATCTGCTGGCGCAAGGCCGCTTCCAGCGTCGCGACATCGTTGCCGTTGGCCGGCGTGCCATCCAACAGCAGCAGACTGTCCTGGCGATCGTAGAGGTCATAGCCGGCCCCCGCACTGACCGCGATCTGCTTCCCGCGCACCAGTTCCCGCGCCAGCCGTGCGCTATCGCCGCCATCGAGAATCCCTGCCAGCACCTCAAGCGCGTAGGGTTCCCAGTCGGCTTCCGCCGTCAACAGCACCGGCACCTTGTA
>JBFEJM010000254.1:0-4157 GCA_041553175.1 Gammaproteobacteria bacterium
CCACGATGCTGCGGACCAGAGCGGGATTGGAGGTGTACTCCTGAGCCCGGTCGCGGATCGGCTGCAGTTCCGCCTGTACCGCCTCGATCACCGGTTGTTTGCAGTCGAGGCAACCGATACCGGCACTGGTACAGCCCTGCTGGACCCAGTCGCGTACGGATTCGTCCGAGTACACCTGATGCAGCTGCCAGACCGGGCACTTCTCCGGCGTGCCCGGATCGGTTCGGCGTACCCGGGCCGGATCGGTCGGCATGGTGCGCAGCTTCTTCTCGACCTGCTCTGCATCTTCCCGCAACGCAATGGTATTGCCATAGGACTTGGACATTTTCTGCCCGTCCAGGCCTATCATCTTGGATGCCGGCGTCAGCAAGGCCTGCGGTTCCGGCAGGACAATTCGACCGCTGCCTTCCAGATAACCGAAGAGTCTCTCCTGATCACCAATGGTGAGATTCTGCTGTTCCTCCAGCAGCGCCCGCCCTACGCCAAGGGCCTCGGCGTCACCCTGTTCCTGATACCGTTTGCGCAGATCCCGGTACAGCCGCGCATTCTTCTTGCCCATCTTCTTGACCGCGGCCTCGGCGCGCTCTTCGAAGTCGGGTTCGCGACCGTAGAGATGGTTGAAGCGGCGCGCCACTTCGCGGGTCAGTTCGACATGCGCGACCTGATCCTCACCGACCGACACGCCGGTGGCGCGATAAATCAGAATATCGGCACTCTGCAACAATGGATACCCAAGAAATCCGTAAGTTGCGAGATCTTTCTCCTTTAGTTTCTCCTGCTGATCCTTGTACGTGGGCACGCGCTCCAGCCAGCCCAGCGGCGTGATCATCGACAACAGCAGATGCAGTTCCGCGTGCTCCGGCACACGCGACTGAATGAACAGCTTGGCCACACCGGGATTGACCCCTGCCGCGAGCCAGTCGATCACCATGTCCCAGACGCTCCGGGCGATAATGCCGGAATCCTCGTAATGGGTGGTCAGCGCATGCCAGTCCGCAACGAAGAAGAAGCAATCGTACTGGTGCTGCAGCTTGACCCAGTTCTTAAGCACACCGTGGTAGTGGCCGAGGTGGAGCTGGCCGGTCGGACGCATGCCGGACAGGACACGTGCGTTCTGTGGAATGGCGGAATTCAAACAGCCCCCTTTAGATTCCTGTAAGCGTCATCAAAAGTCGTTGCAATGCGAAAATCGGCGGGCCGATGATCTTGCTCAACAGACCGGTCACCAATAGACCGACCAGAATGAACATGCCATAGGGCTCGAGCCGGGCAAAGCGATCGGCGAGATGATGCGGAAGCAGACCGACCAGGACACGGCCGCCGTCCAGGGGCGGCAATGGCAACAGATTGAGCACCATCAGCACCAGATTCACCAGAATACCCAGCTGCCCCATCAGCAGCATCGGCTTGGCGAACCAGGGCGAAACCGGCGCCAGTGTCAGGCCGAGTTTGGCGATCAAGGCCCAGCCGATGGCCATTAGCAGATTCGACAGCGGCCCGGCCAGGGCGACGATTGCCATTTCGCGGCGCGGGTTGCGGAAGTTGCGCATGTCCACCGGGACGGGCTTGGCCCAGCCGAACAGAAATCCCGCTTGCGCAATCAGGAGAATGCCAGGGATCATGATCGTTCCGACCGGATCGATATGTTTGATGGGGTTCAGGGTCAGACGACCGAGCATCTGCGCGGTGCGGTCACCGAACCGCAGCGCCATCCAACCGTGTGCCGTTTCGTGCACAGTGATCGCGAACAGCAACGGCAGTGCCGCCACGGCCGCATATTGAATCATACTGAGTGCGGAAGACATGCGCGGAGTATACCTGCAAACCCGTTCGATCCGGAGTCCGAGTCAGACCAGAACATCGGTAGCCCCCAGGCCCGCGCGAATCAGTTCGGGCGCGCCTTCAGTCATATCGACAACGGTCGTCGGTTCCGGGCTGCAGCCGCCGCCATCGATCACCAGACCGACATCATGTTCCAGTTGATCACGGATTTCATGCGGATCGACTTCCGGATAATCCTGTCCCGGCAGAATCAGCGTCGAACTCATGAGTGGCTCGCCCAATTCCGCCAGCAGCGCCTGGGTGATGGGATGATTCGGAATGCGGATCCCGATGGTCCGCCGCTTGGCGTGCTGCAGCCGCCGCGGAACTTCATGGGTAGCCTTGAAGATGAAGGTATAGGGTCCCGGCGTATGCGCTTTCATGAACCGGAACGAGGCGTTGTCGACCTTCGCATAGGTGGCGATTTCCGCGAGATCACGGCAGACCAGGGTGAAATTGTGTTTGTCATCCAGCCGCCGAATGCGCCGAATACGCTCCATCGCCGCCTTATCGCCGATCATGCACCCCAGGGCATAACTCGAGTCGGTCGGATAGGCGATCACCGCGCCCTCGCGCAAAATGTCCACGGCACGCCGAATCAGGCGCAGTTGTGGATTTTCGGGATGAATTTCGAAAAACTGGCTCATACAACGATTCCCGGCCCGACCTGCCCCGTTTAGCGCGGGGCCGGCACCGCGTCCCCCACCCAGTCGGCCCAGATCGGCTCGCATCCGGCCGGCAAATCCGGCACCCGCCCCAGATCCACCCAGGGATTCTCCGGCCCATGGTAATCCGAGCCGCGCGACGCCTTGAGTTTCAGTGCGCGGGCTATGGTGGCCATGCGCTGCATGTCTTCAGTGCTGTGACTGCCGGAGACGACTTCCATGCCGACGCCACCACACTCCTTGAACTCGCCCAGCAAACGGCGCAGCTTGGTCGACGTCAGGGGATAGCGGGCCGGATGCGCGACCACCGCCTCGCCACCGGCGCCGCGAATCCAGTCGAGCGCCTGTTCCAACGTCGCCCATTCACCGGGTACATAGCCGGGTTTGTTGCGCACGAGAAATTTCTTGAACACGTCGCGTACCGATTTCGCCTTTCCCGCGGCCACCAGAAAGTGGGCGAAATGCGTCCGGCTGACGATCCGTCCATTGGCCAGTTGTCGTGCGCCGGCGTAGGCATCGGCGATCCCGGCCTTGTCCAGTCGCCGTCCTATCTCCTCGGCGCGCCAGTCGCGAAATCGCCGAAGTCCGGCCAGGCCGGTCTCGAAAGCCGCATTGGCGGGATCGATATTCAAGCCGACCACGTGCACCGTCAGCCCGTTCCAGCTGACCGAAACCTCCACGCCCGCGATCAGCCGCAACGGCAGACCGGCGGCCGCCTGGCGCGCCTCGGCCAGTCCGTCGACGCTGTCATGGTCGGTCAGCGCAAGCACGTCCACACCAACCTCGTGCGCGCGCCGCACCAGGTCCCCCGCGCTGAGGGTACCGTCGGACGCCTGGGAGTGGGTATGCAGGTCATATTGCAGAGTCATTCAGCCATTGTACCTGAATAGGCCCCGAGCTCACGCGCGGAATTATCAGCCCTGATCCAGGCTTAGCGCGCGCATCGTCGGCACGGGTGAAAATGCGGTACCATGGCGCCTGTTTTGGGTCGAGGCAGGACGGTCGCCTGTATGGCGTCACAATTCGGAGATCTGGAAGCGATTCGCGATCAGCTCGGGGCATTGCTGGCGGAGTTGACGTTGGCTGCAGGTGATGTCGCCGACGCGCCCGCAGAGGACGATGCCGGCACGCTGGTCGCCGCGTTCGGGCAGTTGTTTGAGGTGATGCAGCGGCTTGAAAATGACCAGGGCCGTCCCAAGGTAATCGAGCGTGAGCCGGAAACTGAGACCGGTGACCGGGTTGCGGTCAGCGAGGTGGGCGAATATGCCATCGCCCTGGTCGATAAAACCGCACGCCTGCTGCAACCTTCTGACAGCGTGCGGGTCGAACAGCTTTCGGAACTGATATTGGAATTTGCCGGATGGACAGTGAAGTTTGGTGGTGAGATCCGCGCCCTGGAGCCGGTTGTCGACAATCTCGCCGCGGTTGCCAACCGGTCGGCCGATACGTCCCGGTTGGCAAGCCTGGCGGAACTGGCGCTGAATGTGGCCGGCGCGGCGTCTGCGGAGTATCGCCAGGATCTCGAGCAGAGCAATCCGGGACGTCCCTGGCGCGTGCTGCATATCAATATGGGTATCGTAGCCACCCGCTCACGGCGGCCGGATCTGATGGAAGAATCCTTTGGCCGTTTGACCGAACTCTTTCCCGGCGATGCGGCGGTATTCTTTCAGC
>JBFEJM010000255.1:0-4144 GCA_041553175.1 Gammaproteobacteria bacterium
CCCTACAAGCTGCAAACCAGAGAACGCAGATTATCTATTTGCACAGGAATTTCTCTGCGTTCTTCGCGCGCTCCGGTGTGAACGCTTGTTAGATGCCAATCACGCCTTCGGCAGCGTCACACCCGTCTGGCCCTGATACTTGCCGGCGCGATCGCCGTATGACGTTTCGCAGACCTCATCGGACTCGAAGAACAGCACCTGAGCCACGCCTTCGTTGGCGTAGATCTTGGCCGGCAGCGGCGTGGTGTTGGAGAACTCCAGCGTCACATGGCCTTCCCATTCCGGTTCCAGCGGCGTCACGTTGACAATGATGCCGCAGCGGGCATAGGTCGACTTGCCCAGGCAGATGGTCAGCACGCTGCGCGGGATACGGAAGTATTCCACCGTGCGCGCCAGCGCGAAGGAGTTGGGCGGAATGATGCAGACATCGGACTTCACATCGACAAAGCTGTTGGCGTCGAAGTTCTTGGGATCGACGATGGCCGAGTTGATGTTGGTGAAGATCTTGAATTCGTTGGCGCAGCGGATGTCGTAACCGTAGCTCGACGTTCCGAACGAGATCACCCGGTTGCCGTTGACCTCGCGCACCTGACCGGGCTCGAACGGCTCGATCATGCCCTGCTGCTCCGCCATGCGGCGAATCCATTTGTCTGCCTTGATTGCCATGCTGTATCACCCGAAAAATGAGGCCAAACGATACCGGTAAAAGCCGCACAAAAAAAGATGCCGGCACGAGGCCGGCGTCTTTATCTGACTGCCGCGGTGGGGAATCACCCGCGGCCGAGCATCACCTCAGTTGTTCTGAATAACGATCTTGGGGAACTTGGCCGCGTAGTTCTTGGACTGCAGCGACAGCTTGGCCGCGGTGCGGCGGGCGATGTCGCGGTAGATCTGCGCGATACGGCTCTCCGGTTCGGCCACCACGGTCGGCTTGCCGCTGTCCGGTTCCTCGCGGATGCGGATATCCAGCGGCAGGGCACCGAGGAAGTCGACATCGGCCTGCTCGGACATACGCTGACCGCCGCCCTGACCGAAGATGTGCTCTTCATGGCCGCAGTTGGAGCAGATGTGAATGCTCATGTTCTCGACGATGCCCAGCACCGGCACTTCGACCTTCTGGAACATCTTGAGACCCTTGCGGGCGTCCAGCAGGGCGATATCCTGCGGCGTGGTGACGATGACCGCACCCGAGACCGGCACCTGCTGGGCCAGGGTCAGCTGAATGTCGCCGGTACCCGGCGGCAGGTCGATGATCAGATAGTCCAGATCGGCCCAGTTGGTGTCCTTCAGCAGCTGCTGCAGGGCCTGGGTGACCATCGGGCCGCGCCAGATCATCGGTGTCTCTTCATCGACCAGGAAACCGATCGACATGGCCTGCAGGTGATAGCTGGTCATCGGCTCCAGGGTCTTGCCGTCCTTGGATTCCGGCTTGCCGTGCACGCCGAGCATACGCGGCTGGCTGGGGCCGTAGATATCGGCGTCCAGGATGCCGACCGAGGCGCCTTCGGCGGACAGGGCCAGGGCCAGGTTCACCGCGGTGGTGGACTTGCCGACACCGCCCTTGCCCGAGGCCACGGCGATAATGTTCTTGATGCCCTTGATCGGCTCGACGCCCTTCTGCACGGCGTGGGACACGATCTGTGACGAGACATTGACCGTGATATCACCGACCCCTGCAATGGCGGCGATCTTCTCTTTGATCTTGGCGGCCAGCTCGTCGTGGTAGCCCTTGGCCGGAAAGCCCAGCACCACGTCCACTTTCACCTTGCCGCCGTCAACAGTGATGTCTTTGACGCTACCGGCGCCTACGAGGTCTTTTTCCAGATAGGGATCCACGTATTCCTTAATAGCGGTCTCTACCTGCAAGCGCGACACTTCGGCCATGATATTTTTCCTCTACGCTGGTTCGAACCGCGGCTGCGGCCCGACACTCGACTGAAATCTGACCGCGAATTGTACACAAATTCCGTTTCGGCTGTCTTCACGTCCGCCGGTATGGGATTTACCCCAGGTTGAAATTGCCCCGCGGAACCGCCCTGCTGTGGCATAATCCTGCACTTTCCGGCGCTTATAGGGGAACACCCTCGCCCCAGACGGGGTAGTACGAGGACCCGGAGCGCGGAATCAAAGAAGAACTCATAGCCGCCTTGATAAACGCTTTCGTCTGGAGACTGCCCCACCATGGCCGACCGTCCGCGCAATATACTGGTCACCAGTGCCCTGCCCTATGCCAACGGCTCGATCCATCTGGGTCATCTGGTCGAATACCTGCAGACCGATATCTGGGTGCGCTTTCACAAGCTGCGCGGCCATACCTGTTATTACGTCTGCGCCGATGATGCCCACGGCACGCCCATCATGCTGCGTGCCCAGAGCGAGGGCATCAGCCCGGAACAGCTCATCGAACAGGTGGGCGTGGAGCACCGGGCGGACTTCGCCGAGTTCCTGATCGGCTTCGACAACTACCACAGCACGCATTCGGACGAGAACCGCGAACTCGCCAGCCTGATCTACACCCGCCTGCGCGATGCCGGCCACATCAGTACGCGCACCATCACCCAGGCCTACGACCCGGTGAAGGAAATGTTCCTGCCGGATCGCTTCATCAAGGGCGAGTGCCCGCGCTGCGGCGCGGCCGATCAGTACGGTGACTCCTGCGAGGTCTGCGGCGCGACCTACTCGCCGACTGACCTCAAGAACGCCGTCTCGGCCATCTCCGGCGCCAAGCCCATCGAGAAGGAATCACTGCACTATTTCTTCAAGCTGGCCGATTTCGAGGCCATGCTGCAAAAGTGGACGGGCGCCGGCCACCTGCAGGCCGAGGTCGCCAACAAGCTGGGCGAATGGTTTGCCGATGGCCTGCGCGAATGGGACATCTCGCGCGACGCGCCCTACTTCGGTTTCGAGATTCCGGATGCCCCCGGTAAATACTTCTATGTCTGGCTGGACGCGCCGATCGGCTACATGGCCAGCTTCAAGAACCTGTGCGACCGTACCGGACTCGACTTCGACGCCTACTGGGGCAAGAACTCCAAGGCCGAGCTGTATCACTTCATCGGCAAGGACATCATCTATTTCCATGCCCTGTTCTGGCCGGCCATGCTGGCGGGCGCGAAGTTCCGCACGCCGACCGCCATCCACGCGCACGGCTTCCTGACCGTCAATGGCCAGAAGATGTCGAAGTCGCGCGGCACCTTCATCATGGCGCGCAGCTACCTCGACCACCTCAACCCCGAGTACCTGCGCTACTACTTCGCCGGCAAACTGGGCAACGGCATCGACGACATCGACCTCAACCTCGAGGACTTCCAGGCACGCGTCAACTCAGACCTCGTCGGCAAGGTGGTCAACATCGCCAGCCGCTGCGCCGGCTTTATCACCAAGCGCTTCGACGGCAAGCTTGCCTCCGACATCGCCGAACCGGTGCTACTGCAGGAGTTCATCGACGCCGGCAACACCATCGCCCAGCAGTACGAGCAGCGCGAGTACGGCCACGCCATGCGCACCATCATGCACCTGGCCGACAAGGCCAACGTCTACATCGACGAAAAACAGCCCTGGGTGGTCGCCAAGCAGGAGGGCCAGGATCAGCAGCTGCATGAGATCTGCACCGTGGGCATCAACCTGTTCCACATCCTGATGACCTACCTCAAGCCGGTACTGCCCGTCACCGCCGAAAAGGCCGAGGCGTTCCTCAACATCAAACCGATGAACTGGAGCAACTACGAAGTACCGCTGGTCAGCCATCACATCAACAAATTCACACCGCTAATGACCCGCGTCGAAAACGACAAACTCGACGCCATGCTGGAAGACTCCAAACAGCACCTGGAAAAGACCGACAACGCCCCGGCCAGGCAGCAGAAAAAGGCCGCCAGCAACATCGAACCGGTTGCCGAAACCATCCAGTTCGACGACTTCGCCAAGATCGACCTGCGCATCGCCCGAATCGTCAAGGCCGAACACGTCGAAGGGGCCGACAAACTGCTGCAACTCACACTGGATATTGGCAGTGGTGAGCGCAATGTATTTGCCGGTATTAAATCCGCCTACGCGCCAGAAGACCTCGAAGGCAAGCTCACCGTGATGGTCGCCAATCTCGCGCCGCGTAAGATGCGCTTTGGGTTGTCGGAGGGAATGGTGC
>JBFEJM010000256.1:0-4132 GCA_041553175.1 Gammaproteobacteria bacterium
GACAACGGCTCTTTGGTGAAGGCCAGGTGCGCCGCACAGTGGTTGGCGGCGGCGCGATAGATCTCCACGCCCGGGACAATCATCTCCTGCGGAGTGTCGTCGCCCAGCGGCTTGTAGTCGTCAAAGGCATCGGCGATGTAGATGACGAAGCGCTCTATAAAGGGCTTGAGGCCTTCGCGCACCTCGTAGTCGCCGGCAGTCGGACGCAGAAAGAAGTCGCGACCCCACATGGCGCGCAGATAGATATTCAGACGCCGCTGCACATCGACGAACAGCGTGCCCTTGCGCTCCTGCTGCAGTACCGACATGGCATCGGGGCTTTGCAGCGAGAAGTAGCTGACCTGGCCATCGAAGTCGGCCTTATAGGCCTGCGCACCCCACATCACCCAGCGGCGCAGACCGCCCAGCGTCAACTGGGTAAGCAGGCGATCCAGATTTTCCAGCATCGGGCGCAGACCACGCGGCACCTGCGCCAGCATGATGGACAGCACGTTGAGATATTTGCGGAACAGTTCCTCGTCGCCGAGGCGTTCAGCGGCGAGCGGTGCGGTACCGACGATCAGCGTAAGCACCTGGCCGGATGTCTTGGAGGCCATGTCCAGCAGGAAGTTGACCACGTCCGGCAGCACGTCCTCGCCGATGGCACGGGCGACTTCGGGCATCTCCTGAATGTAGGTGACGACCAGGTCTTCGCCGCGGCCGAGGTTGTGCAGCGCATTCGCACCCTTGATGTAGTTGTCGAGCCCGCGTGAAGAGAACACCCGTGCCGCCTCGTTCCACGAGGCGCGCAGCACTTCCTGCGACTCGCCGGGCAGGTCGTCGAGGAGTTCCTGGTAATCTTCGAGATGGATGGCCATGAAGACTCGATGCTCGGCACTCAGGAACCGGCGCTGCGCGATGACAGGCCGATACCCAAGTCCCTCCGCTCAACTCAGAAGTAGGTGGTGACGGCCGAATCCAGGGCGTCGCGCATGTCCGGATCGTCGGTGATCGGACGCACCAGGGCGACGCGGCAGGCCGCCAGCGGTGCCACCCCCTTGGAGATCAGCGAACCGGCGTAGATCAGCATGCGGGTCGACAGGCCCTCGTCCAGGCCGTGGCCCTTGAGGTTGCGCGCGCGTTCGCCGATGTGTACCAGGTTCTTGGCCAGTTCCAGGCTGACGCCGGATTCATGGGCGACGATCTCGGCCTCGATGTCGTGCTCGGGATAGTTGAAGTCCAGCGCGCCGAAACGCTGCTTGGTGGACTGTTTCAGATCCTTCATCAACGACTGGTAGCCCGGGTTGTAGGAGATCACGATCTGGAAATCCGGGTGCGCCTCGATCATCTCGCCCTTTTTCTCCAGCGGCAGCACGCGGCGGGCATCGGTCAGCGGATGGATCACCACGGTGGTGTCCTGACGCGCCTCGACCACCTCGTCCAGATAGCAGATGGCGCCATGACGCGCGGCCACGGCCAGGGGGCCGTCCTGCCAGCGGGTGCCGCTGGCGTCCAGCAGATACCGCCCCACCAGGTCGGATGCGGTCATGTCCTCGTTGCAGGCCACGGTGATGAGCGGCTTGCCGAGCTTCCACGCCATGTATTCCACGAAGCGCGTCTTGCCGCAGCCGGTCGGACCTTTGAGCATCATGGGCATGCGCACCGAGTAGGCGGCCTCGTACATGTCCACTTCGTCGGCGACGGCGCGATAGTAGGGTTCCTGCTCGACCCTGTACTGCGACATATCGGTTGAGCTGGCGTCAGACGCGGGCCGGGTCGCGGCGGCCTGCCGCTGCTCGGCGGCGGCGCGGGCCATGGCCTCCTGCCGCGGAGAGTATGTCCTCATGAAAGTATCGTTACGCATGATGGATCACCTGCTAAGTTTGAATTCAGTCCGGCCAAACGCGCGAGGGGAACAGCGCGGTGCCGCTTTCGGGCACGTCGCCGGGCAGAGTTTTGCCGCGCGCGGGCGCGCTTTTGGCCGGCTTGCGGGGAGCGGTCGGTTTTTCCGCGGCTGGCTTGGCTGCGGGTTTCTCGGCAGCGGCTTTCGGCTGCTCGCTTGCCGCCGGCTCCTGGCCACCCTTGACCGCGCGAATGTTGGCGGACAGCTTGTCTTTCACTTTGCTCATCGTCCGATCACCTCTTCGATAATGGCTTCCATCTCTTCCACGGCCTGTGTGCCGCGGCCGCCCATCTGGTAGACGGAGAGACCTTCCAGTGCGGCGTTACGGTAGGCCGCGCGACGGCGGATGCCGGCGTTCAGCACCGGGACGCCGAATTCAGTCAGCGCATCGCGCATTGCCGATGACAGCGCGCTTTTCGGCTCCAACTGGTTCAACACCAGGAAGGCCTTGATATTCGGGTTGACCTTTCTGGCCTCCGCGATTTCCTCCGGCAGCCTCATACTGGCCCACAGATCAACCGGCGACGGCAGAACGGGGATCAGCGCCACGTCGCAGGCTCGCAACGCCTGTATGGAGGCATGACTCTCCAGCGAAGGCGGACAATCGAGCACCATGTGCCGGTAGGCCCGGTAATTCTGGTGCAGGGTACGCGCATCCCAGTTGCCGTTGATCTGTTTGATCGTTGCCGGGAAGGGTTCGCTACCCATACTGGCCCACTGCCGGGAGGAGCCCTGTGGGTCCAGGTCGATCACTACAGTGTCACCGCGCCGGGTCAGACCGGCCGCCAGGTTCATCGAGAGAGTGGTCTTGCCCGCTCCACCCTTCTGATTGATCACCGCGATGACTCGTGTCCCCATTTCACCCCGCCTTGGCTGTGTCCAGGTCATTGATGCGGGCGGCCAGTGCGTAGTCCGCCTCGGTCAATGTTACACCGTCCGCGGCTTCCAGCGTGATGTTCACGTAGGTTGTGCCGAAGTTGATGTTCTGGGGGTGAATACCGGTTTCCTCGGCCAGCGCGGCCAGCTCGTCGAGAAACGCGCGAGTCTCGGCATAACGCTCAAACTCAAAGCGGCGGAACAGAATCGGCGGCTTGCCGCGTGTTTCCCAGCCTTGCGGCAGGTCACCCATGGGCGTTCCTCAGCTTGTCGATATCCTGGACGTGCGCCATCTCCTCGGCCAGGATGTCCGTGAGCAGCGCGGCGCTGCCGCTGTCGCGCATGCGCTGGGCATGGGCGACCGCTTCCTGATACAGGCGTACGGCCTCGACTTCCAGTTCACGATCGGCGGCGAGCAATTCATCCGCACTGCGGCCGAGGCGCGACGGCGGCAGATTGCCGGCCGAAGGTGCCACCCCGAATGTAATCAGCCGCTCCATCAGGCGCTCGGCGTGGCCGAGTTCCTCGACCGCCTCGCTGCGCAGCTTCCTGGCCAATTCCTCGTCGCCCCACAGGCGTGCGAGGACGCTTTGCGCCAGGTATTGCTGCACCGCGCTCATTTCGTGCGTGAGCGCGCGCGAAAGCCACCCCAAGGTGCGCGGATCCACACTCATCGCCGTGGCCTAGCTACGGGTCGAGGTGATTTCGGCGTCGCGTCCACCACCGTCGGCAGAGGGCGAGGTCGGCAGGATACCTTCCACTTCGTTGTGCACACGGGCGATGATGTGAGCGGCAACCAGACCGTCACCCACGCGCTCGCAGGCATCAGCACCGGCGCGAACCGCAGCGTTCACGGCACCGGTTTCGCCGCGCACCAGTACGGTCACGTAGCCGCCACCCACAAACTGACGCCCGACCAGACGCACTTCAGCCGCCTTGGTCATTGCATCAGCCGCTTCAATCGCGGGCACCAGGCCGCGGGTTTCAATCATGCCCAGGGCAATGCCGGTCACGTTAGCCATGAGTTCTCTCCGTTAATTAAGTTGCTGTGGAGTACCGTCGTCGGATTACGCAGACGGCGCAGTCGGCAGAATGCCTTCCACTTCGCTGTGCACACGGGCGATGATGTGAGCGGCAACCAGGCCGTCACCCACACGCTCGCAGGCGTCGGCACCGGCGCGAACGGCAGCGTTCACGGCACCGGTTTCGCCGCGCACCAGCACGGTCACATAGCCGCCACCAACGAATTGACGACCGATCAGGCGCACTTCGGCGGCTTTGGTCATTGCGTCAGCCGCTTCAATCGCGGGAACCAGGCCGCGGGTTTCGATCATGCCCAGGGCGATACCAGAGTTGTTTGCCATTTTCTTGCTC
>JBFEJM010000257.1:0-4115 GCA_041553175.1 Gammaproteobacteria bacterium
GAGATCTTTCCCGAAATAAATTCCACCAACACCTATCTGAAATTGAGGGCTGGCCGTGGCGCGCCCTCCGGCTCGGTCTGCCTGGCGGAATGGCAGACTGCCGGCCGTGGCCGCCATGGCCGGAGCTGGGTATCGCCCTTTGGCAGCAATGTCTATATGTCGTTGCTGTGGCGGTTTCCGGTCGGGCCGGCTCAGCTTGCCGGTCTGAGTCTGGTGGTCGGTGTCGCTGTCGCACGCGTGCTGCGCGGTATTGCCGGTCCGGATATCGGTCTGAAGTGGCCGAATGATCTGTTATGGCGCGGGCGCAAAGTGGCGGGGATCCTGGTTGAGATCGCCGGTGAATCGGCCGGGCCAAGCTATGCCGTGATTGGATTGGGCGTCAATGTGCGCATGCCGGATCGGTTTTCCGATGCGATTGACCAACCCTGGGCCGATCTGTTTCATATTGCGGGTTATCTGCCGTCGCGTAACAGAATCGCGGCGGCGATCATGATGCAGCTGGTGGCCGCTATCGAGGTTTTCGAGCGCGAGGGCCTGGAGCCCTTCATCGACGAATGGCGTGAGTTCGATGTCGTCGCCGGCCGCTCGGTACAGATTCAGTTGTCCGATGAAGTGATCGACGGTCAGGCCCAGGGTATCGATGCGACCGGCGCTTTCGTCGTGCAGGTTGGTGATGAGGTCAGACGCTTTGCATCGGGCGAAGTCAGTTTACGGATGATTCCATGATTCTTCTGCTCGACGCGGGCAATTCCCGATGCAAGTGGGCGATCCTGCGCAATGGACATTTCGAGCATGGCGGTGTATTCGAACACCGGAATGCCGATATCAAGGAACTTGCGAGCGCTGCCTGGAGCGCACTTGATGCACCGGCTGCCGTGTTGGTCGCCAATGTGGTCGGCGATCCCATACGGCGACATCTCAATTCATGGATGAAACGTCACTGGAAAGTAACCCCCGAATATCTCGGGTCGACTGCCGAGCAGTTCGGCATACGCAACGCCTATGCGGAACCCGCCAGTCTGGGAGTTGATCGCTGGCTGGCGCTGCTGGCGGCACGTGAACTGTACCAGGGGCCGCTTTGCATTGTGGACTGCGGGACGGCGTTGACAGTCGATGTTCTATCGCAGGACGACCGGCACCTGGGTGGCGTTATCGTTCCCGGCTTGCAGCTCATGCGGGAGTCCCTGCTGGCGCGGGCAAAAGGTGTACGCGAAGGCGCTGAAAGCACGCCCCAGCAGCAGATTTCACTGTTGGGTACGGATACCGGGAGTGCTGTGGCGGGGGGGACCCTGTACGCCATTGTCGCGGTTGTGGACCGAATGGTTTCGGACCTGAAGGCGGAAATGGGGAAGAATCTGCGTTGCATCGTGACGGGTGGCGACGCGCCGGCACTGTTGCCGCTGCTGCGCGATCCCGTTCAGCATGAGCCGGAACTCGTGTTGCAGGGCATCGCACGTATCGCACGAACGCGGTTGAATGAAAGTGCCGAAGCGCCGGCACAGGCGATTGAGCCGCAGGAGCCGGGAGTTAAAGAAAAGCTCGTATGAAGTATGCGGCGTATCTTTTGATTATCGCGAATCTGGCGGTGTTCGCTTGGTTATATAACCAGCGCGACTTGTATGAGCCGCCGTCGGAGCCCGCAGTGGCGCCGATGTATCCGCCGGTAACGCCGTTGGTGCTGCTGAAGGAGCGGGGTACGACGCAGCCGGAAACCGAACTGGAAAGTACTGTTCCCGCCACGGATTCGCCGGACATGCCTGGTGATGCCGTGCCACCGCCAGCCGGCGAGGTGGCGGCAACCGGTCCGGATGACGCAGGATCGCCGACTCCCGCCACTAAGGCCGAAACAGCGGAGATTCCGGTTGCAAGTGCACCGGCTGTCCCGGAGGAACCGGCACCTGCCGAGCCGCCCGTTCGAGTCTGCCAGACCGTCGGGCCTTTCCCGGGACAAAAGGACGTCGCAGCGTTCCTGGCGCGGATCAAGCCGCTCGGCGTTAATCCGACACTGCGTTCGGCACAGACCCAACAGGTAAGCGACTATTGGGTGTATCTCCCGGAAATGCCCCGCGCCGAAGCACGCGCGACTGCCCGGGAACTGGGCGAGCGCGGCATCAAGGATCTGTTTCTCGGCAAGCAGAATTTCATTTCGCTCGGCGTCTTCTCCGGCAAGAGCATGGCCGAGGCCCGTGCTAAAGAGATTCGCGAGATGGGTTACGAGCCGCGTCTGGAACCGCGCTACCGTACGCGGGAGGTCTTCTGGGTGGACCTGGAGGAAACCGGGCCCGATGTTATCGGTGCCGACCAGTGGCGGGACTTGCTCGACACCACCGGCGATGTCCGCCGGCAGTCGGTCAGCTGCGAATAATTTGCGGGCGCAGGCAGGATTGCCTAGAATCGCGGGTCCCAAATCGACATTAAGCTGGCGTAGCTCAGTTGGTAGAGCATCTGATTTGTAATCAGAGGGTCACGGGTTCGATTCCTGTCGCCAGCACCAATTTGTCTGTCCCTTCCCTGCGTCTTTTCTCTTGTCGAGTAAGTTTACACGTCTCAAGCAGCGTCTGAAGGCGTAACCGGCTGATATACATAACTAAAGAAATCCGGCAGTAGAGTGTCTGATGTCGCGTTGCTTTACAATTTCGGTGTTGGCCGCAGGGTTGAATAAAAATATGCTGAATTAACAACCGACTATCGAATTGGCCGGATTTTTGCCTGCTAAATGTTAATGCGCTGGGAAACGCGCTCATAATCAACAAATTGGGAGGAGTGGTGAATGTCTAGGAGGATTCTGGGCGGTGCGGCCCTGATTTTGGCTATGGGAGTGGCCACCCCGGCGCTTGCATCATCTTATGCGGTGTCATTCAACCAAATATCGAATTTTAATATCGACTTTGTGAGCGGCACTGGCAGCCTGATGCCCTTTACCTTTTCCAACAGTTCGGCGGCGACCGAATCTGGCGGAACCGGTGATGTCGACCTCATGGATGCTGATGCCTCCTGTCTGTTCTGCAGTTTCGATAATGAGTTTTTCCAGCATTCCACGACCGGTGGCGCCTTCTCCTACGGCGATGCGCAGATCGTGGACGCGGGCGTGATTCCCGGTAACGGCGAGGCCAACGCGATCGGCGAAGCCTACACGTTGACCGGAATCGGCTATGGTTCGGGTTCGAATTCGATGTCGGCGACAATGACGGTGAGTGCCGGTACCCAAGTGAGCTTCGGTTTCAATGCCGACATGTACATGCAGACCTTGCTCACCGCCGGTGGACAGTCGGCCTACGCCTCCAGTTCCATGGTAGTCATGCTGGAAACGCTCGCGGGCGGCTCGGTCCTTAACTGGGCGCCGGTCGCGTTGAATACGCAGATCTTTGGCAATGATTCGCGCACGGTATCAAATGGGATTTTCACCGAATCGACCGGTGGTCTGGCGGCAGGCACCTACCGTTTGACCATCGAAATGGCGCAGATTGCGAATGTGACTGCCGTGCCGGTTCCTGCAGCGGTTTGGCTGTTCGGTTCCGGTCTGCTTGGCTTAGTGGGTGTTGCTCGGCGTCGCGCAGTTTAAGTGCCGGAATTAATCAAGAGAAACGGCGGCCGAGGCCGCCGTTTCTGTTTCTGCTATCCGGTTCCTGCCAGTCAGAAATACCACGCCAACTCCGCCTGCACGTAATCATCATTGCGCAGACTGCTGAACAGCGGCGATGTCTTAAGCCCGCTGTTGAAGCGCGCTTCCAGGCTGAGTTTCCAGCGCTCGCCCAGGCGCCGGCTGGCTTCCAGATTGTAGAAGCGCTGGCCGCTGTCGCTGCGATCGACAGTCATGCCGAACAGCAACTCCGTGGACTGAATGTCATTCAGGGTCAGTCGAAGGCCCACGGTCATGTCGTCCTGGAACGGCGTGGTGGCCGCTTCGTCGCGGTCATCGAACAGATACTCCGCGATCAGGCCGATATCGGCGGCCGATTCAAATACGCCGACGAAGGTGTATTCAAAGCCGCCGGCCAGTGCGGAGTAGCGATCTCCCATACCGTCCCGCGTGATCCATTCGAGTTTCCATAACCAGTCTTCGAGTGTCGCCTGAACATCCAGGCTGGTCTGGTCAATGACCGGGTAGTAGGGGA
>JBFEJM010000258.1:0-4106 GCA_041553175.1 Gammaproteobacteria bacterium
CGCTACTCAGGCCGGCGCCATGTGTTCCAAGCCGCAGCAGTATCTGTTCTGGGATGGTATTCATCCGACCACGGCGGGGCATGGGGTGCTGGCGCGCGCGGCCATGACTGTCCTGAATGTCGCGCCCTGGCGGCGCTGTCACCGCGCGGGTTGCACTCGAGGCGTTATGCGAATCGAAGCAGGGCGTCACCAGCATCGCCGTTCGCAGCGAATCCCTTTCTAACGACCGGCCAGCCAGCGCAGGTCGAGCGTGTAAGGCGTAAGGGCCTGTTGCGGCGGTTCACCCGGCAAATCCATCTTCGCTGTCGGCACGGATTCGACAACGCAGCGCGCCAGGCGGCGTTCGCGGGCGTCGGCCAGATCGATTGGTGGGCCCGGGTAGGCCTCATTGTCCGGACGCCATTCGTGCAGCGTGATATTCAGTGCTTCGCCACGATTCAAATGATAAAGCCGAAGCCGCACGGGACCGTGGGCGGGCAGTGCCGGATGCAGACCGCGCCAGGGAACGAAGCTGCGCAAGCGCAGGGCGAAGACCTTGGCATCGCCGCGGCGGTCGCGTTCAATGCGCAGAGGCAGGCGCAGATTCTCCGTTGCGAGTTGCCACTCAGCGAAATCGGCTGTCTCCCCGGCGATCGGCCGCAGACAGAGTTCCAGGCGTGTGGTGCTGGCGTCGATCAGACGCGAGGTGCCCCCATCCTGCTGGCTTGCGTCGCCGACGAGCGGCCAGAATTCCAGTGCCCGCCTGATGGTCAACTCGCATTCGGACAGGCGCACGCGCGCCCAGTCTCGATAGTCGTCGTGCTCCAGCACAGCGACCAGTGTGTCCGCCAAACCGAGACCTGCGCCCGCGAGGTCCGCCAGTACCGCCTGCAGGTCGCGCTCGAGGTAATAGGGCAATGCGAACCGTTCGTGGAGTTCGTCGCCCCAGTCGCGCAGCGGTGCGTTGAAGCCACGGGTTGCGAGCATCGCCACCGTGGCGCGCAACAGCGCCGCCAGCGCCGCGGTGCGCTCGGGCGTATGCTGCATGCGCAGGGCGCGGAATTCGACCAGTCCCTGCATGCCGCGATTCGGCAGGTGCCGATTCCACAGCTTTTCGATGTTGAGTTCCGCGCGGTGCGTATTGCCGCAGCTATCGGTGAGATGTTCGGACAAGGCCTCCCACAACGCCTTGGGATCGGGTGCGGGCCTGCGTTCCAGCGCATCGAGTGCGAGCGCAAGTTCGCGCAAGGCGTCACGGCCCAATTCGTCGCTGCGAACGGCCTGACCGGAACCGCCGACGAAGTCGTGCGCAAACAGGTATGACAAGGCCGGGTGGTGGTTGGTATAGCGCAACAGGCGCGGCAGGAGTTCCGGTACGCGCAGAAACGGGCTGGATTCGGGAGTCCGGCCGCCCAGCGTGATCTGGCCGCCGCCGCCGGAGTCGGCGACCGCCCCGTTGTAATGCAGTCGGTAGGGGGCAAGTCCCAGTTCGCTCGCCGCCGCATACAGTTCGCGCAGAGTGGCCAGCAGCCCGGCCACGTTCGAATAGGGCGCCATGTTCACTTCGATGACGGCCGGATCCGGCGTGATGGTGGTCAACCATACATCGGCGTTCACCGGCGGCGGATAACCGGTGAGCATGAGCGCGCCGAGCTCCGCTGCAAGCCCTGCCGCCGCCAGGGCGTCGAGCCATTCGGCATAGCGTGCCGGAGTGTCGCTGCAGGGTAGTTCGATTCGGGCCACGGCGGTGCCGCGCCACACGGCGGTATCCAGCACAAACAGCCAGTGCCCGGCGGCGGCCAGGGTATCTTCGATGCCCTGCGCCGGAATGGGCGATCCATGCAGGCACGTACGCTGCAGACGTGGATCGTCATCGGCGATGTCTGACGGCGCTTGCGCAAGGCTCGCCAGCACGCGCAGGCTGCCGTCTTCTCCGGCGAACGCGCGCACGACGTAACCCGCCAAATCGAGTTGTCGACCCAGTGCCGCCTGCAGGTCTTGCAGCTGTGGCTCGTCACCCAGTGAGTCCTCATCCAGTGCATCGGCTATCGCCGGGTCGGGCGGGCCGTTCCAGACAACGGCACCGTCACGCCGACCGTAGAGCCCCAGGCTCCAGCGTGGCAGGTCCTCGCCCGGATACTGACGCCCGCTGGTGCGCACGACCGCGCCTCCGAGCCGCGCGTGCAAGGCGCGCAGCAGCGTTTCGGCGCGCGCGAACTTGTCGTCGCCGAGCGCGGCGGTCAGCCACTGCGTGGTCGTGGAAAATCGATCGGTGAACGTCGGCTCGGTGCCGACCCAGATGTCGAGGCCGAGATCGGCCAGCGCCTGATCGTGGGCGGCGACGCCGGCCTCCAGGGTGGGGTCAGTCATAGCGATAGGGCGGGCGCAGGATAAGGGAACAGATCACGGTTTAAACATTCGAACCGTGATCTGTTCCCTGCACGCTGTCGTCTACATTCAGAAACCGAGCGCCTTGTGGATCTTGTCCAGCTGTGCGTCCTGGCGTTCCAGTTCGTGAACCAGCTTGGCCATCAAGGTCGGGCCGGCTGCGTATGCTCGCGCGAATCCGATCTTGAATCCAAGCTTGGTTATTTCGCGGGCAAGAAACTCCTGTTCCTCATCTTCCAGGCGACCTGATTTTCCTGCCAGCACCTTTTTCGTCTCATTGATCAGACTGGATGACATCGTTCAACCTCATTCATGTCGAGTCGCAAATTATGGTTCAAACTACACCTCTAACCTACGCTTACCCACGCGTTATTTCAAATTTTGGTGGGGCATGATCGGGTCGGAAATCCTGACTGAAACCCTCGCTTGTAGGGGCCGTTCAAAAGCGATCGATTCAGGACGATCGCCGGCACCATCATAGTGCCGATTCCGCGTTGGACGGAGCGGGTTACACGCCGAATGCGCGTGCGCCGATGCCGGAAAGGCCGGGTCGAGCGCCGCCTGATAGCGGACTGCCGGCGTTTGGATTTTCGGGCCGTTCACGACAGTCAGCACAGTGTGCTGGCATCGAACATGCAATTGCGGCGTGCACGCCCCCTTGGGGAGAAGCTATTCGTTCACATTCCGTAAACAATATTATTGAATCGGAACATGCGCAACGTCGTTCTCGGTAATGATCCACCGAACTATCCAGCGCTCTCAGAGGTGGAACAATTCCTTCGGCAACTATCCCTCAGTGCTCTTCTTCCATTACGATGAAGCCGCTCGGGCATTCGGTCGCGCACAGGCCGCAGCCTTTGCAGTAGTCGTAATCGAACACGTAATGTGAATCGTCGGCGAGGCGTTCCGGCGTTTTCAGGACGGCGCTGTCGGGGCAGAGTGTCCAGCAGTTGTCGCAGGACAGGCAGCTGCCGCAGGACAGGCAGCGGCGCGCCTCGGCGGCGGCGTCGCCGGTCGGCAGGGCGCCTTCGATCTCTTCCTCGCAGGTGCGCTGTTCGACCGGCAGGACTGCCGGTTCACGGCGGGGTGCGGTTTCGAAGTAGGCGAGGTTGAGTTTGTCAAAGCCAATGCTCTGTTCGACTACGGGTTCTTCCAGTGTCTGTTTTTTGAGCCAGGCGGCGATGGCCTGGGCGGAGCGTCGGCCATCCCCGACCGCGGCGGTGACCGTACCGCGATCGCCGCCGCAGGCATCGCCGCCGGCAAACAGCCCGGGATAGCCGGCAATCTGGCCCCAGTTGTCGACGTCGATGTAGGAACGCCCGTTCAACAGCGATTCCAGGCCGGCCGGGTTGACCACCTGGCCGATCGCCGGAATGACCTGGTCCACATGCAGAATGCTTTCCGTGCCTTCAAAGGCGACACGCTGCAGCCGGCCCTGATCGTTGCGCAGCTTTTTCATGCGCGTCATTTCGATGCCCGAGACCTTCTCGCCGCGCACGATCAGCCGGCGTACGCCGCGGTGATCGTGCAGCTGCACACCCTCCTCGATGGCCTGATCGATTTCGCGCGGAATGGCGCGCATGGCATCTCCCGGCAGCACGCCCGGACCGGGTCTTCCGTTGTGGGTGACCAGATGCACTTCGCGCACGCCGGCGCGCTTCAGAATGCGGCACACATCCACCGCGGTGTTGCCACCGCCGATGACCGCGGCGCTCTTCATGTGCGGGACATTGCCGACC
>JBFEJM010000259.1:0-4098 GCA_041553175.1 Gammaproteobacteria bacterium
AACACTGTTCAGTGCCCAATGCACAGACACTGGGGGAACTCGGCATACGTTTTATCGAGCGCCGACAGCCCAGTCTCGAGGCCCAACTGACCAATCTTGCCGATGAAATCGCCTATAACAGTCACGATGTCGACGACGGATTGCGCGCGCGACTCATAGACATGGACGAACTCAATGAGATCAGGCTGTTTCGTGATCAATACGAGGAAGTTCGCACGGCCTATCCCGATTTGTCGCAACGACGCACCATCCATGAAATCGTACGGCGCATGATCAATTCGCAAGTGGTCGATCTCGTTGAAACCAGTCTTGCGCGCCTGAAGCGGATCGCACCGGACACCATCGAAGCGGTCCGTCAGCAGCCTGAACCTTTGATCGGTTACAGCGACAGCATGCGGGAACACAATCTGGAGCTGAAACGTTTTCTGCGCAATCGCCTGTACAAACACTATCGCGTCCATCGCATGACCGTGAAGGCCAGCCGAGTTATCACTGCATTGTTCAAGGCCTTCATCGACGATACCGGCCTGTTGCCCGACGAGGCGCGCGAACATTGCCGAAGACTGGAGACGAGCGACGGTGACGCTGGTCGGGCACGCGGCGTAGCCGACTATATCGCGGGCATGACCGACCGTTATGCGATTCGGGAATACGAGCGCGTATACAATCCAAACGAGCTCACCTGACCATGGTCCAGCCAGACAGCCGAGCGGACTTTTGGGCTGCAGCCCTGTATCCTTGACGGCACGGTCAAAGCCATGCGCATATATATGCAGACAGCGGTTGGCGCGGATGCAACGCCTCGGTACTATCATCTGCACTTGCAGGAGGACCTCCTGGAAGGTTGGACCCTGGTTCGTGAATGGGGTCATCAGGGTGCAGGCGGGCGGGTCGTCCGGGAACACTTTCCAGACCACGATCAGGCCCAGCAGGCCTTGCTGAAGGTTCGCGACGAACAAATCAAGCGCGGCTATCGCGTCGTATTCATTCAGGGATTGGAACAGCCTTGACTCGGTATACCATCGCATCAGACGCAGCACCGGATTACCTGGGCACCCTGGGTCTGGAACGCCCACCCTTTCTCGAACACACCGACGACAGTTTTTTCTATGCCGACCCGGTGCTGATGCAGCGCTTGGATCTGCTCCAGCACCTCACCCAGTTCGGCGACATGATGCTGGGTATCACGGGCCCGACCGGCAGCGGCAAGACAACGCTTCTGCAGCAATTCGCGTTGCGTGTCCATGACAACTGGCGCCTGTGCCGGGTGGACGGTGGGCGTATCACGCACCCGCAAGAGCTGCTCAGTAAAGTGGCGCAAGATCTCGGCGCCGACGTCAGCGGCGATCTCGAACGGACCCGCGCCACCCTGCTCCGGCACTGCCAGGGCCTGCACCATAAGACCCAGCTTGTCGTGATCGTGATCGACAACGCGGAACTGCTCCCCGTCCCCGCGCTGCAAGCACTGATCGAGCTCACCGGCGACCCCAAAGAGACGCTGAAACTGATACGCGTTCTGCTGTTCGCTACACCCGATCTGGAACAGAAACTGATTCAGGCCGGAGTGCACAGTCCGCAACATCCACTACTGCATGTCCTGGAAATCCCCCGCTTCGATGAGCAGCAGACAGCTGCCTATCTCATGTACCGGCTGGCTGTCGCCGGCTATTCCGGCGACAGCCCGTTCAGCATGACCGAGATCCGAGCCATGCATAAGGCGGCCGATGGCCTGCCGGCAAAACTCAATGTCCTGGCCCATGAAACGCTGCTTGAGCGGGCGGGCCGAATCGCCTCCCGGCAGAGAATCGGGGCGAGCCTGGCTGCCGCCAAGCCGGCCACGGCCAGATCGCGCTTCGTCGCCCCCGTCGTGGCTGTCGCGGGCCTCGGTGTGGTGGGTTGGCTGATCGTCCAAACCGGCGTTCTGCAGCAGCAGTCAGAACGCGAGGAGCAGGCGCTGGTTGTACCGCCACTGGCACCTGTACCGACGACGACCCCGCCGCCCGGGCCGGTAGTTGAATCGGATATAAAGTTAGATGAGACTCCAATTATTTCTCAACCCACTGAAATAACTGAAGTATCTCCCAAGACTCCGGCATCCGAAGAGACGCGTGAACTGGCCGCCATTGAACCTGCCGCGCCGGCACCCGAGCACCTCCCGAGCGCGCCTTCCCCGACCTTGGCTGCCCCTCCACCCACAGCGCAGGCCAGCGCAGAACCGGCCCCTTCATCGGAGCCACCCATAAAAGCGCCCGCAGCAATAGATAAACCAACTGAAGTTCCGACTCCGGCGCCGGTCCAGGCGGCGGCCGAGGCACCCGCGCCTGAGCCCACCGCCCTGCCCGCGGCGACACCGGAACCACCACCGGCTGCTGTCAGATCGCCTGACATCCCCGGCGTCCTGGGCGAGGACTGGCTGCAGGCGCGACCGGCGGACCATTTCACGCTGCAGCTGTTGGGAGTCCGTAGCCTGGAATCGTTGAAGAAGTTTCTCGTCGCCAATAAGATCCCCGCCCCGGTCGCCTACTTCCAGACCGAGTTCAAGGGCGGTGACTGGTTCGTCCTGCTGCAGGGTGATTACGCCTCCAAGGACGCGGCCCGTGCCGGGATAAAATCGCTGCCGGCGAAGCTGCAACGGGACAAACCCTGGCCCCGCAGTTTTGCCAGCGTCCATGCCGATCTGGAATAAACCCCGCCAACGACCCTATAGTCTGTTTTTTGGTGAGTTTCTCATGCCCCTGAACTTAAAGGGGGAAGGCCCGCAGATGAATTGAACCGCCACTGACCCGGCGCTATACTTGCCGACCGCCCGGGGTTCAGTCTTGCCCGCATGCCGGGGTCATCCGATCCGATACCCCGCCCCGCCGCGGGATTTCCGATTTTGTTGAACGCACGAAGAGGTACGGCCATGAGTCGTGGTGGTTTGCCGCCTAAACAGGGGCTCTATGATCCCAATAACGAGCATGACGCCTGTGGCGTCGGGTTTGTCGCCAATATAAAGGGACAGAAGAGCCACGCCATCGTGCGCCAGGGTCTGCAGATTCTTGAAAATCTGACCCATCGCGGCGCTGTGGGCGCCGATCCGCTGGCGGGTGATGGTGCGGGCATCCTGCTGCAGATCCCCGACCGCTTCCTGCGCGAGGAATCCACCGCGCTGGGTATCACACTGCCCGCTGCCGGCGATTACGGCGTTGGCATGATCTTCCTGCCGCGGCCGGAAGCGACCCGCGCCCAATGCCAGGCACTGCTGGAACAGATTGTCGCCGAGGAAGGACAGGTCCTGCTGGGCTGGCGCGACGTACCGGTCGACAACAGCGGCCTGGGTCAGTCCGTCATCGATGTGGAACCCTTTGTCCGCCAGTTGCTGATCGCGCGCGGCGCACAGACTCCGGATCAGGACGCTTTCGAGCGCAAGCTCTACGTCATCCACAAGCGCGCCGAGAACAGCGTGCGTGATTCCGAGTGGGAAGGACGCGAACACTTTTATATTCCGTCCCTGTCCAGCCGAACCATCGTCTACAAGGGCATGCTGCTGGCCAATCAGGTCGACAGCTACTATCGCGATCTGCGCGACGAGCGCATGGACACCGCGCTGGCGCTGGTCCACCAGCGCTTTTCCACCAATACCTTCCCGTCCTGGGATCTTGCCCACCCGTTCCGCATGATCGCCCACAATGGCGAAATCAACACCATGCGCGGCAACGTCAACTGGATGGCGGCGCGTCGTGAGTCCATGGCATCGGAGATCCTCGGCGACGATCTGGACAAGATCTGGCCGCTGATCCCGGAAGGTCAGTCGGACTCGGCGTGTTTCGACAATGCACTGGAACTGCTGGTTGCGGGCGGCTATTCACTGGCCCACGCGATGATGATGCTGATCCCCGAGGCCTGGGCCGGTAATCCGCTGATGGACAAGGACCGCCGCGCATTCTACGAATACCATGCGGCGTTGATGGAGCCCTGGGACGGCCCCGCGGCCGTGGCCTTCACCGACGGCCGGCAGATCGGCGCGACCCTGGACCGCAATGGCCTGCGCCCGGCACGTTACCTGGTCACCGACGACGACCTGGTGGTGATGGGCTCCGAGATGGGCGTGCTGCA
>JBFEJM010000260.1:0-4080 GCA_041553175.1 Gammaproteobacteria bacterium
GAAATCCGGATCTCGAACGTATTAATCTGAGTTACGAGGACTGGGAAGTGCTGGCGTCCTATGATTGGCAGAAATGGCGTTTTTATGGGGGTGGCGGCGTGATTCTGCACAGCGAGCCGGACCTGGATCCGCTGCATGCCCAGGCCGGTGTCGAGTTCCGTCGGCCGCATTTTCTGGGCAAGTTCAACCTGGTCGCGGCGGCCGATTGGCAGGCCAGCCAGCAGCAGAACTGGCACCGCAACCGGTCTTATCAGGTGGGTTTTGCCTTTGACGGCGGTGCGGGGCGTGAAGTGCGGCTGATGCTGGAACACTTCCGCGGTTTCTCACCCAACGGACAGTTCTTCACCGAGCGCCTGCGTTATACCGGGCTGGGGGTCTATTTCGACTTGTAGGATTTTTTTGTTCACACCGGCGGGCGCAGAGAACACAGAGACAACTTGATTCTTGATACTTTGCGGTCTTTGGTGTGAATTGGTTTCACGCCCCTATTGCAGGGGCGAAAAACGAAAGGGCGCAGGAACCGGAGTCCCTGCGCCCTCAGCGTTCACCGATGTGAACAGCCTGTTGCGTCAGCTCAGGCGAACTTGGCCTTGGCTTCCTGCGCCGCCTTGGCGGTCTCTTCGTCATAGGCCGTGCCGGACCAGAGCATTTCGTAGGCAATTTCCTCATTGCCGTTCTCGCACAGCGCCAGCACTTCCGCGAACAGCGGCTGGAAAGTGTCGCTCTTGTGTGATTCCTCGTGGTCCGCGAAGCTGTTCCAGAACGTGATGATCAGCGCTTCTTTGCCCTGCATCGGGCTGTCGACAGCCTTGCCGACGGTGGAGCCTTCGTTGGAGACCTTGCCGCTGTTGACGCAGACGAAGCCGCCCACAAAGCCGGTGGTCGAGTGATAGGTCTTGACGTTTTCGCACAGCATCGCGACACGTTCCTGAAGGTCATCCAGCGTGTAGCCCTCCTTCAGAATGACGCGATTGATAGTGACGACGCCGTCGTGCGGGAAGTTGGGGATCAGTCCACTCATGGGTTTTCCTCCTGGGTAGGTTGCAAGCTGGTTAATAAGTAAACGCTAATATACATATCCTGAGTAAATTAGTCAAACATTAGTGCGCCGATAAATCAAACTGATATACCCGCTGCCGGACCGGGAACTGTCGGATGGTGGCCTAGCGAATCAGCAGAAACAGCGCCCCGTTCCCGCGCTGAACGTTCATCAACAGCCCCCCTGACTGTTCCTTGGTGCGGGCAGCATCCCGTAACTCCTTGATGTTACGTACAGGTTCACGATTGACGGAAACGACGAGATCACCCGGCCGCAGCCCGGTCTGGACCGCCGGGCTGCGCGGGTCGACTTGGGCCAACAGCACCCCTTCGCGGCGGCCGTGCTCGGGCATGCCCTCTTCTATATTGGTGAAGCGGGCACCCGTGAGTCGGGGGTGAATCTCTTTACCGTCCAACTGGGTGAGTTTTGGAGCCTCGATCACCGTCTTGATCTGCTTGCGCTTGCCGTCGCGCAGCACATCCAGCGTGACCTTTTCACCGACCCGCAGCAGCCCGATCCGGTTGCGCACATCGCCCGAGGATTCAACTTCGCGACCGTTGACACTCAATATGATATCGCCAACGCGGATGCCGGCCTTGTCGGCAGGCGAGGCCTTGGTGACCTCGGCGACGACGGTGCCGCGCTGCTCCTTGAGGCCGAACGCCTGCGCCAGTTCCGGCGTCAGGTCCTGCGCGGTGATACCGAGCTGGCCGCGGCTGATCGCGCCGTGGGTCACCAGCTGCTCCATGATTTTGTGCGCCATGTTGACCGGAATGGCGAAGCCGATGCCGACATTGCCGCCGCCGGGCGCGATGATGGCCGTGTTCAATCCGACCAGCTCGCCGCGCAGGTTCACCAGAGCGCCGCCGGAGTTGCCGGGATTGATCGAGGCGTCGGTCTGGATGAAATCCTCATAGCCCTCGATGCCAAGGCCGGTACGCCCCAGTGCGCTGACAATGCCGGAGGTGACGGTCTGCCCAAGACCAAAGGGGTTGCCGATCGCGACCACGAAATCGCCGACCCGCAGAGCGTCGGAATTGGCCAGCTTCAATGCGGTGAGTCCTTTGGCGGGTATGCGGATGACAGCGACATCAGACTCCGGATCGGCGCCGATCAACTCGGCATCGAAGTTGCGGCCGTCGCTCAACATCACGCGAATCTGTTCGGCCTTGTCGATGACGTGATGGTTGGTCAATACATAGCCGCGATCGGCATCGACCACGACCCCGGAACCGAGACTCTGGGTCTGGCGTTCACGCGGGTGATCGGGGATATCGAAAAAGCGGCGGAAGAATGGATCATTCAACAAGGGATTCTGCTGAATGCGCACGCGCCCGACAGTGGCGATATTCACCACCGCGGGTGTGACCTGTTCCAGCATGGGCGCGAGCGTCGGCAACGGTTGTCCGTCGATGGCGGCGGGTAATGCGGCCGTCGCGGACTGGCTCGTGAAGAACAGTAAAAACAACGCTGCGGCACATTGCCGCTGCAGTGAAAATCGAGACATGAATCTATCCTTCAACATCGATACGATGGGACTGCGCTGAATGCGTTTTGGGTAGTGTTATTTCGAGCACGCCGCGCCGGTAGCGGGCGGTGGCCGCGCTGTCATCGACCTCGACCGGCAAGGGAATGCGTCGCTCGAACGCGCCGTAGGCACATTCAAGCAGATGGAACCGGCCATCGCGGGATTCGCGCTGCAGATGTTTTTCTCCGCGGATGCGCAGCGTGTTTTCGAACACCTGAATATCGAACTGATCCGCCTCAAGGCCCGGCACTTCAAGCCGCACGCGGATGTCTGTCGCGGTTTCGCGCAGGTCCGCCGCCAGCACACTCCAGTGCGATGCCTGACGCATGAAGTGTTCCTCGGAGGATTCAATATCGGAGCGTCGTTGCAGCGGATTGAAACGGGTCAGCGCGGTGCCGGCGCGTTCGCGTAGTTGCCGCCAGCCCTCGGCCAGGTTGTCCCAGGCGCGTGTGAGGCTGTCGCTGACGTCATTCAGTGCGTTCATGATTGCCTCCTCTCGACAGTTTCACAAACAACCGAGTTCGCGCTCCAGTCGCTGTACGCGCTGCCGCAGCATGCGGAGTTCATCCAGCATATCCAGTGCCAGCGCTGCCCCTGCCAGATTGATGTTGAGGTCGCGCTGCAGGCGCAATGCGATATGTGCGCGTTCCAAAGCAAGGCCGTCGAAACGCCAGGCCGACGGCGCGAGACCGCGCGGTTCAAGCACGCCTTCCTCGATCATTTCGATCAGTTGTTCGGCGTGCAGTCCGCAGGCGTCGCACAAGTCCATCAGGCTCAGCTCCAGCTGCTGATTCAACGCCACCGCGACGGGCAATATCTGTTTACGCTGCGCCACTGTAGTGCTCCCACTGCGTACGCGGATTGAACGGCACTTCCCTGGCCATGCGCTCGTACAGTTCCTGCGCCTTGCTGTCGAGCGCGGGCGGGTTGACGATCTTCAATGCAACAAGCTGATCCCCCGCCGGTTGCCCCGGCAGTCCACGACCCTTCAGGCGCAGCTTTTGACCGGACTGCGCGCCGGCCGGCACTTTCATCTCCAGCCGGCCGCCGAGCGTGGGCACTTCAACGCGGGTGCCCAATGCGGCTTCCCACGGCGACAGCGGGAGCACCAGGTGCACGTCGCGACCTTCGACCTGAAACAGCGGATGAGGTTCAAATTCGATTTCAAGATACAGATCGCCGGCCGCTCCACCGGCAGCGCCGATGCCGCCCTGGCCGGTCAGGCGAATCTTCTGTCCGGCACCAATGCCCTTGGGAATACGCACATTCAGCGTGCGCGGGCTGAGCGATACATGGCCCTGCGCGTCGACGTCCGGCATTTGCAGTCGCAGGGTGCGTTGTGCGCCGCGGTAACTGTCGTCAAGCGTGATCAGCACCTTGGCGTGATGATCTTCACCGCGAAGATGCCATTGCCGGGGCTGCCGATGACCGGCGCCAAACGGCGATCGATTACCGAACAGAGTTTCGAAGAAGTCGCTGAAATCCCGTGCGTCGGTGCCCGTGAAGCCGCCAC
>JBFEJM010000261.1:0-4074 GCA_041553175.1 Gammaproteobacteria bacterium
ATTGGCACTGAACTCGGCACCGTTCCTGCGGTCACTCTGATACGGGTCTTGGGCAGACCGGCAGGTTTAGGCTAGACTGGTCACCAAGACAAATAAAAAGCAACCGGTTGAAACATGACGAATATCATCCATCAGCTTCGAGCCCGCACCGGCGCCATCGCGTCGGCGCTGCTGTTCGTGCTTATGGCGACCTGGTTGTCGGTGCTGTGCCCGGAGTGTATGGCCAGTGCCGCCGAGGCGCCGCCACCCGCCAGTCATTGTCATTCCGCTGAAGTGCCGACCGGCACCAGCCCAAGCACTGGTCACGACTGTTGTGATCAGGTACACGGCGGCCCCTGTCTGGGCGCGGCCTGTGCCGAGTTGTCCGCCGTCGCCCAGGCCGAGGTGAAGGTCATCGCCCCGGCCGGCGCGCAGTTCGATGCAGTCAGAACCGAGACCTACGACGCCTTCCCCCAGGCGCCCCCGGCGACTGTGCAGTACAGCCTCGCAATACCCATCCCGCATTCCGCCTGTCCGCTTTATCTGCAGCACTGTTCTTTCCTGAATTAGACTTGCCTCACTGAACTGGCGCCGTCCGTTTTTCAGTTGAGGAGTACTGCCATGTTTTCGCTATTGCGGCCCTGCGTGGTCGCGCTATTGATCCTGCCCTGTTTCGCTGTTGCCGCCGATGACGCGGGCGTACCGGGCACCGCTGACGTTCTGACACTCGCGGATGTTGAACAACTCGCGGTCGCGCATGATGTGCGCGTGTCGCGCGCCGAGGCCAACAGCGAGGCGCTGCGTGAACGCGCCGTCGCCGATGGGCAATTGCCCGATCCCAAACTCACCCTGGGCGTGATGAGCCTCCCGGTCGATAGCTTCGATCGCGGCCAGGAGCCGATGACCCAGCTCGCGGTCGGTGTGTCGCAGGCCTTCCCGCCGGGTGCCAGCCGCCGTTATCAGGCCGAGCGCACCGAGCGGCTGGCCGATGCGGCCGGCGTCGAGGTCGAATTGAATCGGCTGGAACTGGTGCGCGATGCCCGCGTCGCTTTCCTGGAATTCTATTACCAGTCGCAGGCCCTGACCGTTCTGGCCGACAGTCGCGCCCGGTTTGCGCAGATGGTGGAGACCTCGACCTCGCTCTACAGTGTCGGCCGCAATAAACTGCAGGATGTCCTGCGGGCGGAACTCGAGGCCTCGCTGCTGGATGACCGCGAAACCAAACTGCGCGCGGAGCAGGCGGCGGCGCGGGCGGCGCTGGAGCAATTGACCGGTCCGTTCGCCGACCAGGCATTGCCGCTGTTTCCCGAACTGGCGGTACCCGCGCCCTGGTCGCAGTTGCAGGAGGGCTTGGCCGAGCATCCGCGCATCGCGGCGGCCGGTGCGCGCGTAGCTGCGGGGCAGGCGGCGGTGCAGGTCGCGCGCGAACAATACAAGCCGGGCTGGATGCTCGGCGTCACCTACGGCGACCGTACCGGTGACGATGCGAACGGCAACGAGCGCCCCGATTTTCTTACCGCGATGGTGACCATCGATGTGCCCCTGTTTACCGGCAAGCGGCAGGATCGCCGTCTGTCCGCCAGTATTCAGGAGGCCGATGCCATGCGGCTAGAACGCGATGATCGCCTGTATAGTCTGAAACGCGAACTCAATGCCGAGTACCCGCGCTGGCAGCGCCTCGGCGAACGCCTGCAATTGTTCGAATCCGCCGTGCTGCCGCAGGCGCAACAGAACGCCGAGGCCGCGCTGAACGGCTATCGTAACGGCGTGACTGACTTCACCACCTTGATGCGTGCCTATCTCACGCAACTGGACAGCGAGTTGCAGGCCGAGCGTGTCCGTGTCGACCGCGCCCAGAGTCAGGCCAAATTGTTGTATCTGGCAGGAGAGCCGCAATGAATACCCTTCGTTGGTTTTACGGTATCGGTTTCGCGCTGCTGTTGATCGGTTGCGAGCCGCAATCGAGTTCGAAATCGGGTGCAGATTCGACTATCGAGCAGGTGCAGCAGGAAACTGCGCTCGAACATGCAAAGAAGCATGCCGATCCGAACTATGTCTGTCCCATGCATCCGCAGATCGTGCGCGATGAGCCCGGCAGTTGTCCGATCTGCGGCATGGCGCTGGTGGAGCGCGAACCGGTGGCGCAGACGCCGGCTGAACGGAAGATTCTGTTCTACCGCAACCCCATGAATCCCGAGATCACCTCGCCGGTACCCGCGCAGGATGAAATGGGCATGGACTATATACCTGTCTATTCCGAGCCCGGCGGCGACGCGGCGGCTGTGCGCATCGATCCCGTGGTGGTGCAGAACCTGGGCGTGCGGACCGAGACGGTGGCGCGTGGCAATCTCTGGCGTCGCGTCGACAGTGTCGGTTATGTCGGCTTCGACGAGCGCCGTATCAGTCATGTGCATCTGCGCACCGAAGGTTGGATCGAGCAGTTGAACGTGCATTCGGTCGGTGAACGCGTGAAAGCGGGCGACAAACTGTTCGAGATCTATGCGCCGTCGCTGGCCAATGCGCAGGAGGAATTCATTCAGGCCTTGCGGGCCGGTCAGGCAGGATTGGTCAAGGCCTCACGCGAACGGCTGAACGCATTGGGTATCGACAACGCGCAGATCCGTCACATCGAAAAGACCCGGGAACCGCTGCAGCGTATCGCGGTACGTGCGCATCACGCCGGCACTGTCGCTCAGTTGAATGTGCGTGACGGCATGTATGTCACGCCCTCGACCGAAGTGCTGACGCTGGCGGATCTGTCCAGTGTGTGGCTGCTGGCAGATGTGTTCGAACGCCAGGCCGACTGGGTGAAAGTCGGTCAGTCGGCCGAAGTGCGCCTGCCCTATCGGCCCGGCGAGGTGCGCGAAGGCCAGGTCGAATTCATTTATCCGAACCTTGATCCCAAGACCCGCACGCTGCGCGTGCGTCTGCGCTTCGACAATGAGGACGAGGCCTTGAAGCCCGACATGTATGCGCAGGTGCAGATTTTCGCCGGGCCCATACGCGATGTGCTCAGTGTGCCGCGCGAGGCGTTGATTCGAACCGGTCGTTCCACCCGCGTCATTTTGGCGGAAGAGGAAGGTAAGTTCCGCGCGGTCGAGGTCGAGTCCGGCATCGAATCGGGTGATTGGGTCGAGGTGCGCGAGGGACTGGCAGAGGGTGATCGCGTGGTGATCTCGGGCCAGTTCCTGATCGACTCCGAGGCCAGCATTCGCGCCAGCATGTTGCGCATGCAGGGGGAGGGCGCGAAATGATTGACAGCACCTGTTCGCCGGGTATCGCGGCGCGGATCTCTCCGATGAGGGCGCGCGCATGATCACTGCCATTATCCGCTGGTCTATCCAGAACCGTTTTCTGGTGCTGTTGTTGAGTGTGCTGATGGCCGCGGGCGGTATCTATGCCGTGCAGCGCACACCGCTGGATGCCATTCCCGATCTGTCCGATGTGCAGGTCATTATCAAGACCAGTTATCCGGGGCAGGCGCCGCAGGTGGTGGAGGATCAGGTCACCTACCCGATCACCACCACCATGCTGTCGGTGCCGGGTGCGATGACGGTGCGCGGCTATTCCTTTTTCGGCGACTCCTATGTCTATGTGATTTTCGAGGACGGTACCGATTTGTACTGGGCGCGCTCGCGCGTACTCGAGTATTTGAGCCAGGTACAGAGCCGCTTGTCCGAGACCGCGCGCCCCGCGCTCGGACCGGATGCCACCGGGGTCGGCTGGATCTACCAATACGCCTTGACCGACCGCAGTGGACAGCATGACATCTCGCAACTGCGCACGCTGCAGGACTGGTTTCTGAAGTTCGAGCTGCAGGCGGTGCCGGGTGTCGCCGAAGTGGCCACGGTCGGCGGTATGGTCAAACAATATCAGGTCGTGGTCGACCCGCAGCGTATGCGCGCATACGGCATGCCGCTGGCCCGCATTCGGCAGGCCATTCAGAACGCCAATCAGGAAGTCGGTGGATCGGTCATCGAAATGGCCGAAGCGGAATACATGGTGCGCGCCAGCGGCTACATACGTTCGCTGGAGGACTTGCGCAACGTTCCGCTGGGGCTGAATCAATCCGGCACACCGATTCTGCTGAACGAC
>JBFEJM010000262.1:0-4073 GCA_041553175.1 Gammaproteobacteria bacterium
CCGCAGGGCGAACCCGAGCTGCTGGAGATGCCGGGCGCCGCGTTGCGCAAGGAAGGTCTGGGCAAGGACGTCACCGATAAGTTCCTCGGCGGGCTCCCCGGCATCCAGAAGGAAGGCTGCGACGGGTTGATCACCTCGGCGGTGTTCGTGCTGCACCGCATGCCGCAGTTCACCCGCACGCTCTGTCTGGAGTTCTATGGCGCCGATCTCAAGCGCGCCGTGCCGGCCATTGTCGAGACCAAGGACTACCTCGATGCGCGCGAGGATGTGCTGCTGTCCGGTCTGGAGCACCTCGACGAGCGCTATGTGAAGGCGGTCAACTACAGCGCCAAGGCGCCGCGGCGCGAGCTGCCGAAAATGGTGCTGCTGATCGACGTCGCCGGCGACGATGAAAACGCCGTGGCCGACGCCAGCTCCGTAGTGGTGCGCATGGCCAATGCGCGCGGTGCCGAAGGTTTTATCGCGGTCAGCCCCGAGGCGCGTCGACGCTTCTGGCTCGACCGCGCCCGTACCGCCGCCATCGCCGCTCATACCAACGCGTTCAAGATCAACGAAGACGTGGTGATTCCGCTGGAACGCCTGGCCGAGTACGAGGAAGGCATCGAGCGCATCAACATCGAGCATTCGACCCGCAACAAGCTGGCCATGATCGCGGCGGTGCTCGACTATCTGTCCGGCGATCTGCCCGAGCTGCGGGTCGGTACCGATTACGAAGTCAGTGACGAGAATCGCGCCATTATCGCCGCCAAGACCGAAGCGGCACGGACGCACCTGACCAGGGTCGCGAGCCGCTGGCGGTCATTGCTCGAGCAACTCGACGCGCCGGCTGCGACACATAATGAACTGCTGCCGGAAAATCTGCGCGACCAGCTCAAACCCGGCGATACCCTGCTGGCACTGCTGCTGCGGCGCGAGCTGCGGGTATCCTACCGGCGCGAAGTGGAGCGGCCGCTGAAGGAGATCTTCGCCGGACGCGAATGGGACGGCGTCACCGCGCAACTGGACAGCATCCACAAACGGGTGCGTTCCAGCCGTCTGTTCGTGGCCACCCACATGCATGCCGGCGACGGCAACGTGCATACCAACATTCCGGTCAATTCCAACGACTATGAAATGCTGCATGCGGCCGAGCGCATTGTCGACCGGGTGATGGCGCTGGCGGTGTCGTTGGGTGGCGTCATCTCCGGTGAGCACGGTATCGGGCTGACCAAGATTCAGTATCTGGAACCGGCCGTGATCGATGCCTTTGCCGCGTATAAAAAGAAGGTCGATCCGGACAGCCGCTTCAATGCCGGCAAACTGCTGGCCGGTTCGGGGCTGGAGAACGCCTATACGCCCTCGCTGCGACTGGTGCAGCAGGAAGCGCTGCTGCTGGAAGAGAGCGAGCTCGGCGATCTCAATGACGACATCCGCAACTGCCTGCGCTGCGGCAAGTGCAAGCCGGTGTGCAATACGCATGTTCCGCGCGCCAATCTGAGTTATTCGCCGCGCAACAAGATTCTCGCCACCGGGCTGATCATCGAGGCCTTCCTGTACGAGGAGCAGACCCGGCGCGGCATTTCCATCCGTCACTTCGACGAAATGAACGATGTGGCCGACCACTGCACCGTCTGTCACAAATGCCTCAATCCCTGCCCGGTGAATATCGACTTCGGCGACGTCACCATCCGCATGCGCAATATCCTGCGCGCGCGCGGCCAGAAGCATTCCAGCCCCGTGACCTGGGCGGCCATGGCCTTTCTCAACATCACCGATCCGCGCACCATCAAGATCGTGCGCAAGGCGATGATCGAATGGGGTTACAAGGGGCAGCGGCTGGCCTATCAGTTCGCGAAACGATTCCAGCTGGGCCGCAATGGCGCTGTGCCGCACGCCACCACCGGCGCCATGCCGATCAAGGCGCAGGTCGTCAACTTCGTCAAGAAGCCCATGCCGGCGGGCCTGCCGACCCAAACCATGCGCGCAATGCTCGGCGTCGAAGACAGCAAGCTGGTACCGATCCTGCGCGATCCGGCCAAAGTGACGGACGAATCCGACGCCGTGTTCTATTTCCCCGGTTGCGGTTCGGAACGGTTGTTCTCGCAGGTGGGTCTGGCAACGCTTGCCATGTTGTATGAGGTCGGTGCGCAAACAGTGCTGCCGCCGGGCTATCTATGCTGCGGTTATCCGCAGACATCGGGCGGAGACGCCGATCGCGGGCGCAAGATCAGCACCGACAACCGCGTGCTGTTCCACCGCGTGGCGAACACGCTCAACTACATGGACATCAAGACCGTGATCGTTTCCTGCGGCACCTGCATGGATCAGCTCATGGACTATGAGTTCGACAGGATTTTCCCCGGCTGCCGCCTGCTCGACATTCACGAGTATCTGATGGAGAAAGGCGTCAGCAGCGAAGGTGTGGCGGGCGTGCAGTATCTCTACCACGATCCCTGTCATACGCCCATGAAGACGCACAACCCGGTTGGCGTCACGGCCAAGTTGCTCGGTCAGGATGTCAGGCTGTCGGACCGCTGCTGCGGTGAGGCGGGCACGCTGGCGGTATCGCGGCCGGATATCTCGACCCAGATCCGTTTCCGCAAACAGGATGAAATGCAGCAGGGCATTCAGGCGCTGACCGGCGCCGAGCGTGCCGTGGACGGAAATGTGAAAATGCTGACCTCCTGCCCGGCCTGCCAGCAGGGCCTGTCGCGTTATGCCGACGACACCGGCCTCGAGACCGACTACATCGTGGTCGAACTGGCCAATCGTCTGCTGGGCAAGACCTGGCAGGCGGGCTTCATCGAGCGGGTCAAGAACGGCGGTGTGGAGCGGGTCTTGTTGTAGATCGGGATTCATCCAGACCAGCCGTAGGGTGTGTCGGCGCAAGCGACGCACCGAGACTTGCGGCAGCGGTTTGGTGCGTCAGGCTTCCCCTCGACGCACCCGACGTCCGGCAGGCGGGTTTCATCTGAAGTGTTGAAACGTCGCCGCCCGTCAGCGCCGAAACAGCCAGAACAGCAGGCCGAGCACCAGGCTCACAATAATCGATGTCATCAG
This sequence comes from Gammaproteobacteria bacterium, assembly GCA_041553175.1. GTDB lineage: Bacteria > Pseudomonadota > Gammaproteobacteria > Thiohalobacterales > Thiohalobacteraceae > JAHJQQ01. The sequence continues at coordinate 3,040 of JBFEJM010000262.1, forward strand.
CGGGAAATAGAAGCGGAAGCCGTCGCGCTCGATGACGATATCGCCGGGCAGTCGCCCCAGTCCCAGTTTGCTGATCCAGGGCCAGAGCAGGCCCAGAATAAGGACCGCAGCACCAAGAACAATGAGAAATCGCTGCATAGCGCCAGTTCAGGGGGGGGCTTTCGCCGCCCCCTTGTCTTCAGATCATGTAGTACGCAATACGCCGCAGGATCGCGTCCTGCAATCCAGCTCGAATCATGTGAGCGTCTTCACCCCATCCTTGGTGCCGAGCAGCAGAACATCGGCCGGCCGAATGGCAAAAATACCGTTGGTGACGATACCGGGGATATCGTTCAGCTCATGCTCCATATTGACCGGATCCATGATGTCGAAGTTGTGGATATCCAGGATCAGGTTGCCGTTGTCGGTGGTGAAGTTCTCGCGCAGTACCGGGGTGCCGCCGCGCTTGGTGATTTCGCGCGCGACATAGCTGCGTGCCATCGGAATGACCTCGATCGGCAGCGGGTACTTCAATACGTCAACCAGCTTGCTTTCATCCGCGATACAGATGAACTTGCGCGACGCGCCGGCCACGATCTTCTCACGGGTCAGTGCGCCGCCACCGCCCTTGATCAGGTGCAGGTGTTTGGTCGATTCGTCCGCGCCATCGACATAGATGGAGAGTTCGCCAGCGCTATTGAGATCCACCACCGGAATGTTGTGGCTGCGCAAGCGGTCCGCGCTGGCGACCGAACTGGCCACCGCGCCTTCGATTTTGCCCTTCATGTCCGCCAGGAAATCGATAAAGTAGTTTGCGGTCGAGCCGGTGCCGATGCCGATGACGGTACCGACTTCCACATATTCCAGGGCCGCTTTGGCGACCAATTTTTTCAGTTCATTCTGGTCCATAGTCGTCTTCTCAGCTGGAGTGTCACATTGCATCATAGCGCGGAGCCGGGATCGGGGTACAGTCGAGTCTGTCTGCACTTGATCCGCATACCGCTCTCCCGACCCATGCCGATCCTCACGGGCCGTGTTGGCCTGCTCGAACGGGC
>JBFEJM010000263.1:0-4060 GCA_041553175.1 Gammaproteobacteria bacterium
ACCGATGGCAATAATATAGCGACCATCACCCGGGAACCGGTCGGTGTTGTTGCGGCCGTAGTGCCGTGGAACTTCCCGCTGGATATTGCTGCCTGGAAACTGGCGCCCGCTTTGATTGCTGGTAACTCCGTGATTCTGAAACCGGCTGAACAGTCGCCATTAACTGCGCTGAAACTGGCTGAGCTGGCACAGCAGGCAGGTATCCCCGATGGGGTGCTGAACGTTGTTACCGGCCACGGTCATATTGTCGGCAAGGCGCTGGGATTGAGTCAGGATCAGGTCGATCGACTGGCCAAGGGCCAGCGCTGGTGGGACGGGCGCGAGGTGGCCGACGAACGCCTGCGCGAAGTCGGCTTCGATCCCGCCAATCCGGTGATCAGGCGCCTGCGTTATCTGGTCAGCGCGCTGCTGAGTTTTCCGCGTCACCTGTCCCAGCATGTCGGCGGTTTCGTGATCGCGCGCGGCCCGTTGTCGCGGCTGGTGCCGATCGAGAACGCGGCCATGGATGCGCGTACGGTGATCCAATGGGACAAGGACGATCTCGATGCGCTGGGCTTGTTGAAAGTCGACGTGCTGGCATTGGGCATGCTTTCGGCGATACGCCGTGCCTTTGATCTCATCGCCGGTTATTCCGGGCGGCGCTGGACGCTGGCGACATTGCCGGCCGAAGACCCGGCCACGTACCGCATGATCCAGCAGGCGGATACGGTCGGCGTGTTTCAGATCGAATCGCGTGCGCAGATGGCGATGTTGCCGCGGCTGAAGCCGGCCTGTTTCTATGATCTGGTGATCGAGGTCGCGATTGTGCGGCCGGGACCGATTCAGGGCGATATGGTGCATCCCTATCTGCGGCGGCGGCAGGGTCTGGAACCGGTGAGCTATCCTTCGGCGGCGGTGCGCGGCGTATTGTCACGCACCCTCGGTGTGCCCATCTTTCAGGAACAGGTGATCAAGCTCGCGATGGTCGCGGCCGGTTTTTCCGGCGGCGAGGCCGATGCGCTGCGTCGGGCGATGGCGGCCTGGCGCCGGCGTGGTGGGCTGGAACCGTTCGAGGCGCGGCTGATCGACGGTATGCGCGAACGCGGTTACCCGGAACAGTTCGCACGGCAGATCTATCAACAGCTGCTCGGCTTCGGCGAATACGGCTTTCCCGAATCGCATGCCGCGAGTTTCGCCTTGCTGGTGTATGTCTCGGCCTGGCTCAAGTGCCATGAACCGGCGGCGTTTACCTGCGCGCTGTTGAACAGCCAGCCCATGGGATTCTATGCGCCCTCGCAACTGGTGCAGGATGCGCGCCGGCATGGTGTCGAGGTGCGCGCGGTGGATGTAAATGTCAGTGACTGGGATTGCACACTGGAGAAAAGGCAGAGAAGGGGTCAGAGCCCTTTTTGTGGTGTTGAACTCGAACACGGAAGCGGGTGGCCCGAAAAGGGCTCTGACCCATTTTCTCCGGCATTGCGGTTAGGTCTGCGGCTGGTGAAGGGTTTGGCGCAGACTGCCGCCGAACGTCTGGTCGCGGCGCGGACCGAACGCCCTTTCATTGATAGCGAGGATCTCGCCCGTCGCGCGCAGTTGGATCGTGGTGACATGGAGGCCCTGGCCGCGGCCGGTGCCTTGAAAACACTGGCCGGACATCGCTATCGCGCGCGTTGGGACTGTACGGGTATCGAGGCGCCATTACCGGTGCTGGCCGAGGCGCGCATCGCCGAGGCCACGCCACTGTTGCGTGCACCGACCGAAGGGCAGGACATTGTTGCCGATTATGCGAGTCTGGGGCTGACGCTGGGACGGCATCCCCTGGCATTGTTGCGTGAGCGGCTGACGGCCCAGGGCCTGTTGGATGCGCGGATGCTGCGTGAGGTGCCGGCCGGCGTGTTTGCGCGTACGGCCGGGCTGGTGACCTGTCGACAGTGCCCGAGCAGCGGTGCGGGTGTGATCTTCGTGACACTCGAGGACGAGACCGGTACGACCCAGGTGGTGGTCTGGCCCAAACTGGCTGAGCGTTACCGCCGCCCGTTGCTGGGTGCGCGGTTGCTGGTGGTGACCGGTGAGGTGCAGCGCGAAGGCGAGGTGTTGCATCTGATCGCGCGGCGCATGGACGACAGGAGCCCGCTGCTCGGGAACCTGCTGGCGGCTTCACGCGATTTTCACTAACTGCCTGTCGGTTCATCCGCGAGAAAATCCACCGCTGCTTTGATCACCGCGTCGTCTCGCAGGATGCGGTTATGCCCCAGGTTGTCCGTCAGCAGGAGTTGTGATCCTTGCCACGCCTGGTGCAATTGTTCGGCGTGCGTGCTGGGTACATCGCGGTCGTTGCGATCATGAATGATCAGGCCGGGCAGTGTCTGCTCGGCGAGCATCGCCTCGGCCGCCAGTCGTGTCAGGACGTCCATGCCGAATTTGCGCTCGATGCGGCCGCGCATGTTATCGATCACAACCTCGGGAATCTCCAGCAGCCGGGCAAAGCGTTCGACCAGAAATGTCGCATTGGCCGGTGCGGAAATCGAGACCAGACGCGGCAGCGCCAGGCCCTGGAGCAGGGCGCGGGCAGTGGCCGGTACACCGAAGGAGTGGGCTATAGCGCCGGCGATCGGTCCACTGGCTGCTGCCACGGTCTGCAGCGCCTCGGCGTAGTCGAAGATATTCGTGCTGCTGCCCTGGTTGCGGCCATGGGCGGGTGCGTCAAAGGCCACGGCTCTGAATCCCGCCGACGTCAGGGCCTCGGCGAATGCCCCCAATTGCGAGCCGCGTCCATTCCAGCCATGAATCAGCACAATCGCGGGTACGGCCGGATCGCCCCACTGATAGCGCGTCAGCGGGTAGTCGCGCCAGGGCAGGGTGTCGATACGACACTCGCTGAGCCAGCGCGTTTCTCGTGCGGGCACCGGAAAGCGGCGGGTGGAGAACCATAACCGGTAGGCCCAGGCGCCCGTCAGACCGGGCAATAAGGGACCCAGCCGGCGGAAGGTCAGGCGCATCAGTCGGACGGCGGTCGGCATTGCGCGAGGGCGAGCCATGGGCTTTGGATAATCTGTGTCGTGGGTCACACCACGGGTTAAAGGGTAATTGATCGTAGACCGATAATTCTCGTGTTGCCGTGCAGTTTATCGGCAGTGGGCGGAAGTTCCATCCTTCTTGAGTATAGGGGGGGTAGCATGAGTCCATTCAGACGCACTACCGCATTTGCCCGGGATGTGGGCAAATCATCCACCAAGGGACGGAGTGGGGACGGTGCCCTGCGCCAAGCCATGGCGCGGCGTCGGCTTGAAGAACGCCGTGAGGCGGAGATGCTGAAACAGAATCTGTACGACGTCTTTGCAGACGAACAGCAGTCCTGACAGCGGTTGGATGCCCGTCCGCGCGGACGGGCATCCATAACATCACCCTTCTCCAGTTACCCTTTCGCTTTCCCCTTCCTGTTCGCCATTCCAGCGCTGCACATACAGCGGCTGTGAGCATCTGCCATGTGTGTACTGAGGGTAGTTCACATGTAAGGCGGGTATACGGCTATAACCTGCCGGAGTTCAGGCTCCGGCAGGTTGACGAGCATGCGGGGGGAAGTCGGTCGCAGGGGCTGCGGCCGGGATATCAGCGCCTGCGGGCAATACCGACGAGACCGAGCAGCCCCGAACCGAACAGCCACAAGGCGGCCGGAACCGGAACGGCTGTTGGCGTCAGGGACGCATACAGTTTTAACTTGCCGGTGCCAGGGTCATCGATTGTCAGGCTATCGACGAAGGTAATGCCGCCATCCTGCGACCAGCCGAGTATGTTCAGCCGATAGCTGCCGAGTTCGGTGGTGAAGTCGAAATAGGACGACTGGCTGCTGAGCGTGAGCGTATCCTTGCCGTGTTTGCGTTTTTCGTCAGCGGGCGGGATTTCGCTCAAGCCCAGATCGAAGACAAAATCGAACGGCGATTTGGCGTAGCCATCGAGCAGAACGGACACATTCAGACTGCCGCTCAGAATGCCGGTATCACCGCGGCCGGTGCCATTATGGAACTGCAGCTTACCCAGGACGAAGGGTTCCTCAAACGACGAGAAATCGCTGTTGCCCTGG
>JBFEJM010000264.1:0-4049 GCA_041553175.1 Gammaproteobacteria bacterium
CGGCCCGGCAGGAGACCTGCCCGATGCGCGTTGAATCGCTCTGGAGCCGGCCCGTCTGGTCGGACGGACAGCACAACGCCTTCCCGGGCATCGCGCGGCTCGGCGACGCCTACGTCGCCGCGTTCCGTCGCTCGGCGGGACACCAGAACCCCCGCGCCTCGATCGCGGTCATCCGCGCCGGGGCCGCGGACCTGGACCGCTGGGAACAGGTGGCCGAGTTCGATATCGGCGGCGACTCGCGCGACCTGCGGCGGGGTCGGCACCACTGGCGTGATTGGAGGTGCGGGCATTGCGGCTGGCGCCGGCGGCGCCGACTGTATCAGTTTGACGGACAGCGCGGCCACCGTCACCGCGGCCTGCTCGGACCCAGGCGCCAGTGTTCGCGCGTCCCACCACAGGTAGCCGCCAAGATGCAGCGACAGCGAGAGCGCCAGGGCGGTCGCCATTGGGGCTCGCACGCTCAGGCCCTCACCGCGCCGACACCGCGGCACGACAAACGGTACTCATGAAACAGGAAACAGCAGAACACCGAATACCCCGCGCATAGCAATGCCTCACCAGCGTGCGCGCTGGCAACTGCCCAAATGCAATAGGTGCAAATTGTCAGCCAGGTTGTTAGCAGCCTCTTATCAGCGGGTTAGCAGGGCTCGGCGACGGCCGGCTGTGGCATATCACGCAGATGCCGTGGCAATTCCCCGGGGAACTCTGGCCGTCCCATCGAGTCAATACCAGCAGGTCTGGCATGGTAGATTCGCCGATAGGTCAACAGGATAATGCACCTCCTGTCGGCCGTTTGATCAATATCAACCCATCCAACGCCGGTTTGGACTAAGGTGTAACTGGATCTTCGCCGGCGTGGAGCAAAAGGCCATTGACTCAGCTTATTGACCGAATGGGCAGGAAGATCGACTACGTACGGCTGTCCGTCACGGACCGTTGCGATCTGCGCTGTTTCTATTGCATGCCCAAGGGGTTCACCGATTTCGAGGAGCCGGAGCACTGGCTGTCCTTCGCTGAAATCGAGCGCGTGATCGGGGCCTTTGCCCGCTTGGGCACAAAGCGTGTACGCATTACCGGTGGCGAACCGCTGGTGCGCAAGGATCTACCCCACCTCGTGACCCGATTGGCGGAGTTGCCCGGGGTCGAGGATCTCTCGCTATCGACCAATGCGACACGCCTGGCCAAGCACGCCGACGACTTGCACGCGGCCGGTGTGCGCCGCATCAATGTCAGCCTGGATTCGCTCGACCGCGAACGTTTCAAACAGATCACCAGTGGCAAGCTGGACAAGGTACTGAATGGCCTGATGGCCGCCAAGGCCGCGGGCTTCACGCCGATCAAGATCAACATGGTGGTGATGAAGGGCGTGAACGACGACGAAGTCGAGGCCATGGTCGACTTCTGTATCGAACACGGCTTCACGCTGCGCTTTATCGAAACCATGCCGGTCGGTGACACCGGCCGTGCGGCGACCGATCTTTATGTCGACCTGCAGACGGTAAAGGCGCGACTGGCGAAACGTTTCGAGTTGCTGCCAGGTGTGATGCCGGGCGGCGGTCCCGCCCGTTATGTGCAGGTTGCCGGTACCGACCTCAAAATCGGCTTTATCACACCCATCTCGCAGCACTTCTGCGAGACCTGCAACCGCGTGCGTCTGTCCGTGGATGGTACCCTGTATATGTGCCTGGGTCAGGAACATCGCTTTGAGCTGCGGCCACTGCTGCGTGGCGGCTGCACCGACCGGGAACTGGAAGACGCGATTCTGAACGCCATCGACCTCAAACCCGCGCGTCACGAGTTCAACGAAAAGCCGGAGCAGGTGCTGCGCTTCATGTCGATGACCGGCGGCTGAGCGCTTTGCCTCTAGGCGGTCGCAGTGCTGCCCTCGCCCATTCGACTCCAGGGCACCAGGAAGTAAAACATCGCTCCGCGCGGATCAAGGTTCAAGTATCCGATCTGACCATGATGCCGTTCGATGATCGCACGCGAGATCGCCAGACCGAGACCGGAACCACCCGGCACGCGGGTATTACCCTGGTCAGCCTGAGCGAACTCGGAGAAAATCTGTTTGCGAAAAGACTCCGGCACCCCCGGCCCCTGATCCCTTACCTCGACCCGCAGCCGCTCGTCTTCGCTCAACAAGCGCACGCGCACCGTACTGTCTTTCGGCGCGTGTTTCAGCGCATTGGAGAGCAGATTATCGATCACCTGCCCCAGCCGCACGCGATCACCCTGCACATGGGCGCCAGCAGAGGCGTCCTCGATATCCAACGTCACGCCGCGCGACTTGGCCAGTGACAGCATTCCGGCCACGGTATCGTGAACGAGCTCCACCACATTCACCGGCTCGAATGTCAGCCGTAATTCACCCAATTTGACACGCTCGAGGTCGAGCAGATCGTTGATCAATTTCAGCAGTCGATCGGAGTTTCGCGCCAGGATATCGAACAGCTCGCGCTGCTTCCCGTCGAGCGCACCCGCCGCTCCGCCCTGCACCAGTTTCACCACGCCATCGATCGCTGTCATCGGAGTCCTGAGTTCATGACTGACCTTGGCCACGAACTCGTCCTTGATCCGCTCGGCTTTGCGGCGCTCGGTGATAACTTCCGTCAACATGATGATGCCACCAATAGCACCCTCGGCGTCGTACCAGGGCCTTACCTCCCAGCGCAGCCAGTCGATGCTGCCGTCCAGTCGCGGAAACGGATCGTCTTCACAACGTACAACCTCTCCCGCCAGACACTGTCGATGTATGGCTCTCCAGCGTTCGGGCGTTTCGGGAAAGACTTCGTAGTGCTCTTTGCCGATAACACTCTCGGACAGACGGTAATCCTGATACCAACGATCGCTGACGGCGATATAGCGCATTTGACGATCCAGCATCGCGACCGCAGCGGGCACATGCCGAATGAACAACTCCAGCAATCGCTGCTTTTCCAGCGTCTCGCGCTGAGCCCGTTCACGCTGCCTGCGCAATTGCAATGCCGTGGCACGGGTATCGCCGAACAACCAGGACCCGCCGGCCGCCAACATCAGCAGCACGGCGCATACGGCCATCACCCAACGCCTCACCGGCTGCATGAGCGCAGCAAAGTCGGCGGCGTCGACAATCGACATCAATATCCACATATCGTCGCCGGCGACCGCGACCGGATTCTGCACTTCGTTATACCGCTGCGGATCGACCAATCTTACAATTCGATCAGGACTGATCTTGTGATAGCTGTACAACGCCCCATCCTGCCAGAATTGCCCCACGGCCGCCGTGAATTGCGGCCAGATGTTCGGGTTTTCATTCTGGAAACGCCACGGTGTATTCAGCATGAAACCCCATTCCTGCTCAGGTCGCGGCGAGAAGAGCCAATAGCCGTCGGCATTCAACAACATGTGACGTCCAAACAGCGAGGTCAATGCGGAGTCAACCAGGCGGCGCAGATCTGCACCGAGATAATTCAGAATGACCATGCCACGCTTGCGTCCCGACTGATCGAATGCAGGCGTCGAAAACCGAAGCACGGGTTTGATCGGACGCTCTATCTGTCCGTTCTCCACATTCAAATCGAAGGGCGATATGTATATCCTGCCCGCCGATAGATGCATCGTCTCGGTGAAATAGTAACGAAGGGATTTGTCTTCCAGTTCGGCCGCGGCGGCGCGCAATGCCTGGCCGTTCACATAGTTCACACGCACGCGTTCCCGGCCTTGCTCGTTCAACACCCGGGCCTGATCGTAGTACGCCTTGTTGCTAACCATCGCCTGCAGGTACCGTGACAGTGAGTCCAGGCTATCGTCGCTGTCTTCGCTGAGAAATCGGGCCAGAGAGGGTGCTGCCGCGACCACTCGAAGGTCACTGGCAACATCTGCGAGCCGCGTATTGATGACGCGGACAGCGGCATCCAGATTGGCAGATTCCGCAGATAAGATGCGTTGTTTCAGAAAACGGGCTTCGTAGTGATGGACCAGCAGACCCGTCAGGACAATCAACATGGCCAGCGGGAAAAATGTTTTCCCGACGATGCGCCAATAGCCAGACCTCTCTTCAGCGATGA
>JBFEJM010000265.1:0-4045 GCA_041553175.1 Gammaproteobacteria bacterium
CATCATCGGCGCCGGGCTGATGCTGGTAAGCACCCTGGGGTTGTGGCAACTGTAGCGACGTTCCGCACTGTCGTTGCCGTTGTTCACTCGAGCAAATCTCCCGCAGCCTCAATCCCTGCGACTGGTTCAAGGATGCTTCCCGCATAGTTCGATTGGCGAGAGGTTTCCGCTCAGTCCTCTTCCACTTTCGGCCGCCACTGCGCGGCCAGATCGGACTGGACCTTGGATGGCGCCGGTTCGTAGTGACTGAACTCCATGGTGAAGCCGCCACGACCGCCGGTTATGGATTTGAACTTACCGGCATAGTCGCTCAACTCCGCCAGCGGCGCGGTGGCGTCGATTGCCAGGCGCCCGTTGGAGACGGCGCGTGTACCCAGCACCTGCCCACGCCGTGCGGTGAGATCACCGGTCGCGGCACCCATTTCGTCGTTCGGGACAGTCAGCACCAGCTTGATGATGGGTTCCAGCACTATCGGCCGCGCCTTGCGCACGGCATCGAGAAAGGCGCGCTTGCCGGCGGCGACAAAGGCCACTTCCTTGGAGTCGACCGAATGATGCTTGCCATCGAGAACGGTGACTTCAACATCCTGTAACGGATAGCCTGCGACCACACCGCCCTGCATGGCCTGCCGTACACCCTTCTCCACCGCGGGGATGAATTGACCCGGTATGGTCCCACCCTTGACGGCATCGATAAAACTGAAGCCGGTACCGCGCGGCAACGGCGCAACGCGCAGAAACACCTCACCGAACTGTCCCGCGCCGCCGGTCTGTTTCTTGTGGCGATAATGGCCTTCGGCATTTGCGCCAATGGTTTCGCGATAGGGAATACGCGGCGGCCGCGTCTGCGCCTCGACCTTGAACCGCTCTTTCATCTGTTCCAAGGCCACGCGCAAATGCAGTTCGCCCAGCCCGCGCAGCACCAGCTCGTTCTGTTCGATGTCCTGTTCCAGATGCAGACAGGGATCCTCTTCGACCAGACGGGTCAATGAACCCGATAGACGCTGCTCATCGCCATGACTGATGGCCTCCACCGCAAGCCCGAATACCGGCACCGGGAACGGCAGTGGCTTCAGATGCAGAAAATCCTCTTCGTGCGAGTCGTGCAGAACCGCGTCGAAGTGCAGCTCCTCGATTTTCGCCACGGCGCAGATATCACCCGGCACCGCGGCGTCGACTTCCACCTGTTTGTTGCCCTGCAGTTGAAACAGATGACCGACCTTGAACGGCTTGCGGCCGTCGCCGACGAACAGCTGGCTGTCTTTGGTCAGTGTGCCCTGATGCACGCGGAATACGCCCAACTTGCCGACGAAGGGATCGGCCATGACCTTGAATACGTGTGCGACCACGTGTCTGGCCGGATCGGGCGCGACGGTGAAGGACTTGGCCGCCGCGCCCTCGCCGATAAGAAACGCCGGCGGATTTCCCTCCAGCGGATTCGGCATCAGATGTTCAAAGACATTCAGGAGTTCATCGATGCCGGCGCCGCTGCGGGCCGAGACAAAACAGATCGGTACCAGATGCCCTTCGCGCAACGCCTGTTCGAACGGTGCATGCAGCTGCTCTGGCTGAAGGGCCTGGCCCTGCTCCAGATACAACTCCATGAGCGCTTCATCGACTTCCACCACCTGATCCACGATGCGGCCATGGGCGTCGCTCACAGAGGAGAAATCCGCCGCACCATCGGGATTGAAGAAGCAATCCACCACGGCGGTCGCGCCCTCGGCGGGCAGACTGAGCGGCAGACATTCGGGGCCGAATTCCTCGCGAATATCTGTCACCAGCTGTTCGAGATTCGCGCCCGGGGCGTCGATGCGATTGATGATGATCATGCGACACAGCTTGCGCGCCGCCGACCACTCCAGCATGCGCCTCGATACCGGTTCCACCCCCGCCACCGCATCGATCACCACCGCGACGGTCTCGACCGCGGGCAGTGCGGCAATGGACTGGCCGATAAAGTCCGGCATGCCGGGCGTGTCGATAAAGTTCAGATGCAGCCTGTCGTGGTCGAAACTGACCACACTGGACGACAGGGAATGGCCATAGGTCTTTTCCAGCGGACTGAAATCGCAGACGGTGTTGCCCCGCTCAACATCACCGGGCACACCGACCAGGCCGGCGCGGTGCAGCAGCGCCTCGATCAACGTGGTCTTGCCACTGCCGCTCTGACCCACCAGAGCGATATTCCGGACGGCATCGACGGCATAGCGGGGCATGGAAACCTCTCTTTTCGGTTCGGATTCAATACGGGTTTGGCTACATACTAGCGCCGGCCGCGGCAGCGCAGCAGAAATTCTGAGGTTTTTTTGATGTAGGCCATGTTCCGCCCAAGTCGCCCGCGGTGCCGCCACAGGCGCCGGTCCGCCCGGCTGTTTCTCCGCCGGCTCAGCCCATGCCCAGGGTTGCGGCGCAGCGTCCGGCCCGCCACATGAAAGTCAGCGCCATGCGCGCACCGTAGTCGCGCAGGCAGGCACCGACGCGGTAGGCCTTGTCCTTGAAATTCTCCGCTTTACCGACCTGACGCCAGCAGCGGATGATCTGTCCGACCGCCGTACTGACCGCGCTTTTGACAATGCAGCCGAAGATCGGATCACTGGGAATGAGGTGGATCAGTTCCTCGACCGCCTTCGCCCCCAACGCATCTTCGATCAATGCCGAATCGGCATCGATATCGATATCCGTGCCGGTCGGCTCCTCTGCCGGCGCCAATGCAAGATCAAGCGGGATGCGACCGATCTCGCGCTCACCCTGCCGCACCACCAGCACGCCCTCCGCATAGCGCAGATCGATGGTCAGGGAGATTTCGTTCCAGTCCTTCTGCCCCAGATCACGAAACGCGGCACGAATCTCGAACGGGGCCGAATCCTGCGTGATCGCCGCGTCGTCGAAATCCACTTCGATTCTGTATTCCCGTCCTTTGTGGCGAATGATGCGTTGAAAGATCTCGGCCATGGACAAACCTCCTTGTCAGGATTCAGGATTGCCGGTACCCGTAGTACCAGCGATTGACCGTCGTGCCGGTGTTGATGACGGTATGGCTTTCGCCAGCGGGAATGAGCACCTCTTCGTATTTGGCCGGTCGTTCGACCCGGCCGGCGAAACGCAATTCGATCTCGCCCTCGATGAGCATCACCAGTTCATCGGCGGGATGCACATAATTGGCCCAGACCTGACCCGGGGCATCGGTCCAGATATCGCAGCTGAAGCCGCGTTTCTGCCAGTCACTTACAACGTCGTCCAGGTCCATGAATGCCTCGCAATGCTGCATCAAATGCTGGTATTCAAACGAATCCGCCTCAACCCAACCAGGTGCGCCACCAGGCGCGGTACAAGCGGCGGTAGGCACGACGATCGGCGCGCACGACCGGTTCCCCGTTCAGTTCACCGCAGACTTCAAGCCGATCACCTTTGCCGGGCGTGTCGAGCGGCTCAAATACGCCATTACCGCGTAGGAAAAACCCGAGCTCGCCGTCCTTGCGCGCGCCGATAGTCAGGCCCTGCGGCAGAAACCTGATCGTATGCACGTCCGTGATACCCGTCTCCTGTATCCAGCTGACACCGCCATCGCCTGTATGCCATAAGCTGCCGCGGGAAAAAGTGTCGGCCGGGAATCCGAGCCACAGTTCCTCGCCTCGAGCAGCGACCGGAAGGCCGTTCGAGGGGTGTACGCTGCGTCCGTAGTCGTCCCATGCCTGCCTGTCGATGGCGCTCCAGAAACGGTCGAGCACGAAGACCTCACCACCCACCGCGACCTCCGTCAGCGGCGCTTCACCACCGCCCATGGGATCCGCGAACTCGCCGACCTCGTCCGACTGACTCACGCGCACACAGACATCTTCCACCGGGGCGCCCAGCCAGCCGGATGACGGGCCGCGACAGCGGCTGCGAATGGCGCTGTCCACGAAACCGGGCAACAGACGGCCGCGCGGCAGCAGATCGCCATCCAGGGTCTGTATGCCTGGATTCGGCCTGAACGCGGCGCGCGTCACGTTGACGATATTCTTGATTGCCTGCGGCTCATTGAGCTGATAGAACGCGATGC